>JAAZLP010000278.1 GCA_012799265.1 Phyllobacteriaceae bacterium
CCCCAATGAGCGCTGGGTGAACCCGCAGACGCAGATCCCGGTGCACCTTGTCTACTTCACCCTGCGTGTTGGCGAGGACGGCACCATCCGTTCCTATGGCGACGTCTATGGCCACAACGAAGCGCTGATCAAGGCCATGGGCCTCTCCCCTGTGACGCCGCCGGCCATTGTCGCCAGCGTTGAAGAGGCGCCCGCCGAACTCGCCCCCTAGGGCGGGTTAACCTCGGCTTTACATTTTCGCCTTGGTTGCGCCAGTTTTAGCCCTTAATAACGTTGCTGTGAGGCGCGGGGGACCCGGTTCACAACTGGTTAGCGTTAATAAATTCGATCCCTTTTGACGCTAACGTCCCACCATTATCTGGCGAGTAACCGGGCAGAGTTTGGCGTGACGGTATTGGGTAAATCGAACTGGCAGAGAATGGCGCGGCTGGCACTTGTCGCGCTGATGACGCTCTCGGCCGCACTTCTGGCGGCACCGGCCCAGGCGGCTACGGAGCGCGCCCTTTATATCCACTATACCCATACCAAGGAGACGGCCCGCATCGTCTTCAAGCGGAATGGGCAATATGTCCAGTCCGGCCTCAACGAGCTTAACGTTTTCCTGCGTGACTGGCGCCGCAACGAGCCCGCCAAGATGGACCCGCGGCTCTTCGATCTGGTCTGGGAAGTCTATCAGGAAGTCGGCGGCACTCAGCCGATCCATGTCGTCTCGGCCTATCGTTCGCCGGCCACCAACGCCATGCTGGCCAAGACCTCCTCTGGCGTTGCCGACAATTCACAGCATATGCGCGGCACGGCCATGGATTTTTACATCCCCGGCGTTCCGCTCACCAAGCTGCGCGCCGCGGCCATGCGCAAGCAGGTCGGCGGCGTGGGCTATTACCCGACCTCCGGCAGCCCCTTTGTGCACCTTGATACCGGTTCGGTTCGCGCCTGGCCGCGCATGACCCGCGCCCAGCTCAAGGAACTCTTCCCCGACGGCCGTACCATGCACCTGCCCAATGACGGCAAGCCGCTGTCCCAGGAAGGCTACCAGATCGCGCTCAACGAGTGGAAGCGCTGCCACGCCTATCCGTGCAATGGCTCGAGCTCAGGCACTGCCGTTGCCAGCAATTCGGGTGGCGGTGGCCGTACGCTGATGGACGTCCTCTTTGGCGGCAACGACAATGCTTCTGCCCCGCAGACGCAGGTCGCTTCGGCCCCTGCCCCGACCGTCCAGACTGCCTCGCTGGTTCAGCCGCGCAGCATTGCCCCGGTCATGCCGGCCATGCGCCCGGCCGATCTTGGCGGCCCAACCATCGCCGCCGCCGAAGCCCAGCAGGTCGCAGCCGTCGCCGCTGTCCCTTCCGCACCCGTCATCCCCTTCTCGACCTCGGGTAGCGCTCCGCTCACGCCGGAAGAGCTCGGCCAGACGACGCAGGTTGCCAGTGTTGCCCTTCCCGTCATGATGCCGGCGGACCTCCGTGGTTCCATGGCATCCGGTGAAAGCGCCGTCACCGCCATTGCTGCCGCCACGGCCGTCGCCATGCCGACGCCCCGCGTCAACATGAGCAATCCCCCGAGCGAAACGCTCAGCGCCTATCTGCCGACCAATGCGCCCGATCCGGAAGCACAGCGCGCGCTCGAAATGATTATCAGCACCTCGACCACGGCCAGCGTCACGCCAGCGCCGAGCCTGCCGAGGCTTGATCCGCGTCCGGTCATCGCTTCGGCCGGTCTCACCACCGCCGCTCTCGCGCCCCAGACCGCTGCTCCGGCATCCGATCTCTTCAACCAGACTTTCGGCGCCACCGAATCCGCTGCCGCCCAGCCGCTCGCTGCGGCGCTGGCCCAGCACGTTGCCAAGCGTGATGCTGAACCGGCAATGCGCCAGCGCGATCTGGTGGCCCCCGATCTGGACCATGTGGCAGACATCTTCACCGCACCGGTGCCGCTGAATTCGACCCATTTCGCCGTGATCTTCGATCATGACGAGGCAGACTTCGATCCGGCCACAGAAATGGGCAAGCATGTTCTGGTCAAGGGCGTTGGCGATATGGCCCCGACCCTGGGCAACCGCTTCAGTGTCAACTGAGCCTTGCTTCGTCGCCACAACCAAGAAATAACCATTGCAAGGGGTCCGGGCGCAACCGGACGCCCCTCCCCGGCATTGCAATGGGGCTAGGCCACGCCTAAACAGGGCCCAAACAGCATTGACCATGGTGACCCGCTTGGCAGACAGGCCCTTCACGCCGTTGCTCGATACGATCCAGACCCCCGCAGACCTGCGCGCCCTGCCGCGCGAGCAGCTGCGGCAACTGGCTGATGAAGTGCGCACCGAAATGATCGATGCCGTCTCCGTGACCGGCGGCCATCTCGGCGCTGGACTCGGTGTCGTCGAACTCACCGTGGCCCTGCACGCTGTCTTCAACACCCCGCATGATCGCATCATCTGGGACGTCGGCCACCAGGCCTATCCGCACAAGATTCTCACCGGTCGCCGCGACCGCATGCGCACGTTGCGCCAGAAGGACGGCCTTTCCGGTTTCACCCGTCGCGCCGAAAGCGAATACGACCCCTTTGGCGCGGGTCACTCGTCGACCTCGATTTCAGCCGGCCTCGGCATGGCCGTCGCCAGCCAGCATCTCGACACCAAGCGCAATGTCATTGCCGTCATCGGCGATGGCGCGATGTCGGCCGGCATGGCCTATGAAGCCATGAACAATGCAGGCGCCATGGACGCGCGCCTCATCGTCATCCTCAATGACAATGACATGTCGATCGCCCCGCCAACGGGAGCGCTCAGGGCCTATCTCGCCAATCTCGTCTCGAGCCCGGCCTATCGCGGCACCCGCGTTGCGGCCAAGAACATCGTCTCCAAACTCCCGCCGTTTCTGCACGAACCGGCGCGCAAGACCGAAGAATTTGCCCGTTCCTTCTTCACCGGCGGCACGCTCTTTGAAGAGCTCGGTTTCTATTATGTCGGCCCGCTGGATGGTCACAATCTCGACCACCTGCTGCCCATTCTGGAGAATGTCCGCGACTTTGGCGACGGCCCGATCCTGATCCATGCCGTCACCAAGAAGGGCAAGGGCTACGCCCCGGCCGAAAACTCTGCCGACAAGTATCACGGCGTCTCGAAGTTCAACGTCATCACCGGCGCCCAGACCAAGACCCCGTCCAACGCGCCGTCCTATACCTCGGTCTTTGCCGAGACGCTGATCCAGGAAGCCAAGAACGATCTGCGCATTGTCGCCGTCACCGCCGCAATGCCCTCAGGTACCGGCCTCGACAAGTTCGCCGAGCTCTTCCCCACCCGCATCTATGATGTCGGCATTGCCGAGCAGCACGCGGTGACCTTCGCCGCAGGCATGGCCAGCGAAGGCATGCGCCCCTTCTGTGCCATCTATTCGACCTTCCTGCAGCGCGGCTACGACCAGGTCGTGCACGACGTGGCCATCCAGGGCCTGCCCGTGCGCTTTGCCATCGACCGCGCCGGCTATGTCGGTGCCGACGGCCCGACCCATGCCGGCAATTATGACAACGCCTATCTCGGAGCCATTCCCGGCATCGTCCAGATGGCCGCCGCCGACGAAGCTGAACTCCGCCATATGGTGGCAACCGCCGCTGCCTATGACGCCGGTCCGATCAGTTTCCGCTACCCGCGTGGCGACGGCCTCGGCGTCGACATGCCCGAGCGCGGTGAAATCCTTGAGATCGGCAAGGGCCGTATCGTGCGCGAAGGCTCGACCATTGCGCTCGTCTCCTATGGCACGCGCCTCGGTGAAGTCCTCGCCGCCGCCGACAAGCTCGCAGCCTTGGGCCTCAACCCCACCGTCGTCGACGCGCGCTTCCTCAAGCCACTCGACGAGGAGCTCCTCGCCCGCATCGCCCAGTCCCATGATGTGATGATCACCACCGAAGAAGGCGGCATCGGCGGCTTCGGCAGCCATGTCGCAACCTTCCTCGCGTCAAACGGCCTCCTCGACGGCAAGCTCCGTTTCCGCCCCTTGATGATCCCCGACACCTTTGTCGAGCATTCAACGCAGAACGACATGTATGCCCAGGCCGGCCTCGACCGCTCCGGCATCGTCGCCACCGCCCTCACCGCCCTCGGCTACGACCAGGCCGCCATGCAGGCCGCCCTCGCCAAGGTCTGAGGCCCCTCAGGCATAATGCGTGGGGATGCCCTTTGAGGCTTTGACGGTTTCCATCGAGATATAGGCCGACATGTCGAAAAGCTCGATGCGGCCCACAAGCTGCTTATAGACCACGTCATAGTGCTCCACATTCGGCAGCACGAGTTTGATGATATAGTCAAAATTCCCCGTCAGCCGGTGGACCTCGACAATCTCGGGAATGGTCGCCACCGCCGCGTGGAATTTCTCCAGCCAGTCCGCCGCATGGCTCCCCGTCCGCACGATGACAAACACTGTCGTCGGAAGCCCCATCTTGCCCCGATCAAGCTCCGCTCCCGTGCGGAGGATATAGCCCTCCTCCTTGAGCCGGGTGATCCGCCGCGAACAGGCCGAGACCGATAGCGCCACCGCTTCGGCAATATCGGCGACCGGCATGTCAGCATCTGCCTGCACCAGGCTCAGAATCTTCCGATCGCGCTCATCCAGCATCGCCATAACCTCTATATAAAAGCGCCAGTCGGCGCCTCTGCAGCAAAAGACACCGAATTTTTGCAAGAAACAAGATGATCACCCAAAATTCCGCACCCCGCTTGCGCGTCCCTGAGGTCAAACTGGTTGCAAACGGAGGTTCTGATGAAGACGATTGGCCTTATCGGCGGCATGAGCTGGGAATCGACGGCAGTCTACTATCGCCGCATCAATGAAGAAGTCCGCCGCCTGCGCGGTGGCCTCCATTCGGCCGAGGTCGCCATGCGCTCGCTCGATTTCACCCGCGTTGTCGACCTGCAAAAAGCCAATCGCTGGGATGAAGCCGGTGCCCTGCTCGGCGAAGCCGGCGCAGGCCTGGCCAAGGCGGGCGCTTCCTGCGTGCTCATCTGCACCAATACCATGCATCTCGTCGCAAAGCCGGTCGCCGAAATGGCCGGCGTGCCGCTCATCTGCATCATCGAGGAGACCGCCAAGGCCCTGCGCACCGATGGCCGCCGCAAGCCGTTGCTCTTGGCCACCCGCTACACCATGGAACATGGCTTTTATACCGAGCGCATGCAGGCCCTCGGCTTGGAGGTCGTGACGCCAGACGCCGATGACCGCCAGCGCGTCCACGATGTCATTTTCGATGAACTCTGCCAGGGCCGCATCGAAGACTGCTCGCGCGCCGTCTATCACGACATCATCCGCCGCGCCGCAGACAAGGGCGTGGATTCGGTCATTCTCGGCTGCACCGAAATTTCCATGCTGATCGACCCGGATAATCTCCCCCTGCCCGGCTACGATTCCACCCGCATCCATGCCGACGCCGCCGTCCGCTTTGCCCTTGCCGACGAGATGGCCCGGGCCGCCTGAACACCCGGGGAGGGCGCCATGCACCAGCCCTCCTCCCGGCTAGCCCGCCCTCCCGGGCTAGCCACCCTCCGGGCTAAATCCGGCTGGCGCGCATTCGCCTAAAGGGCGCAACGCACCCTTCACCACCCATCAATCAATTGCGTGTTTTGCTGGCCGCCGAGAGTGGAGCCCCACATGGCCATTTCCAGCATTTCCATCGGCGCTGCCGGCATGCAGCGCGCCAGCCATCAGCTGGAACAGAGCGCCGGTCGCATTGCGCGCTTCGGCACCGGGCTGGAAGAAGTCGACATGACCAAGGAGCTGGTCAACGTCATCGAGGCAGAGGCCAATTTCAAGGCCTCGGCCAAGGTTGTGAGCGTCGTCGGCGACCTGTCGCGCCGGCTGCTCGATATCCTGGCCTGAGGCCTTAGCGCTCCGGCGGCGCTTCCACCATGCCGAGAGCCGACATATAGAGTTCGAGCAGGGCTTCCTGCTCCATGCGCTCATTGGCGTCCTGCTTGCGGATGGCCACGATCTTGCGCAGGATCTTGGTGTCGAAACCGTTGCCCTTGGCCTCGGCATAGATTTCCTTGATGTCGGCAGCGATCGCGGCCTTTTCTTCTTCCATGCGCTCGATGCGTTCGATGAAGGCACGGAGCTGGTCCTGCGCGACGCTGTCTTCTACGGCCATTGATAAACCTCTCTATGCGTTTCCGCCCGGCACAAAGCCCGGCCAGACGGACGCGGAAAAACTGCATTTGCCCTCGAACTTCATCAACCTCATGGACCCGCAGGGTTCAACCTTTTTATGGGCCAATCCACACTCTGTCGCAGGCCTGTGGACGACGCTTCCGAGCATTGTACCTATTTCCGTCATATCCAGGCTTTAGCCATTGACCTCGACTCGGCAACGGCTCAAAAAGAGGCACCTTTTCCTATGTTTTTCGGCTTTCCCGTGCACAGAATCCGACTCGGATCGACCCTGGTGATCACCACCCTCGCCGGCCTGTTCGCGATGTCCGCACCCGCCCAGGCCGAACTGCGCATCTGCAATGAGACGGCAAACCTGGTTTCCGTCGCCCTTGGCTACCGCGCCGAGCGCGGCTGGATGAGCGAAGGCTGGTGGCAGGCCCCTCCGGGCGATTGCCGCACCGTTTTCCAGGGCGACCTGCAGCGACGCTTTTATTATCTCTATGCTGTCGATGATATTGGCGGCGGCGCCTGGGATGGCGACGTGTTTATGTGCACCCGTGACGAAACCTTCACAATATTCGGGGTTGAGGATTGCCTCGCGCGGGGCTATGAGCGCACCGGGTTCTTTGAAATCGATACGCAAAACAGGTCGGATTGGACTTTGCAGCTCACTGAGAGCGCAGGTTCTCCAAGTATAGTCGGGCCCGACCTCGGCGAAGATCTTGAAGACCCGACCTTCCTGGTAGACCCCGACGCCCCCTCCACGCCAGATAATCCAGAGACGGACAGCCAATGAGACGGATTAGACGCGCCAAGATCCTCGCAACCCTCGGGCCCGCAAGCCACGAGGAAAACATGATCGAGGAACTGGCAAAGGCCGGCGCGGACGTCTTCCGCATCAATATGAGCCATGCCAGCCACGAGGTGCTGCATCAGACCGTCGCCCGCATCCGCAATGTCGAGGCACGTCTCAAGCACCCGATTGGCATTCTCGCCGACCTCCAGGGCCCCAAGCTCCGCGTCTGGAAGTTTGCCGAAGGCGCCGTCAATCTGGTTGCGGGGCAGAAATTCGTCCTCGACAGTCACCAGGACGATCAGGGTAATTCCGAACGCGTCTACCTGCCCCATCCGGAAATCATCGAGAATGTCTCGGTCGGCGATCGCCTCCTCCTCGACGACGGCAAGCTCCAGCTCAAGGCCACCAAGGTCGGTGGCGGCGCCATCGAAACTGAAGTCGTCTATGGCGGCCGTCTCTCGGACAAGAAGGGCGTCTCCCTGCCTGATACGCTCCTGCCCACCGGCGCCCTGACCGAAAAGGACCATGCGGACCTGCTCGAAGCGCTTAAGGCCGAGGTCGACTGGATCGCGCTCTCCTTCGTGCAGCGTCCCGAAGACATTATCGACGTGCGCAAGATCGTTCAGGGTCGCGCCGGCGTCATGGCCAAGATCGAAAAGCCGCAGGCGATCGAGCGCCTCGAAGAAATCGTCAAGCTCTCCGACGCCATCATGGTCGCCCGCGGCGACCTTGGCGTCGAATTGCCGCTCGAAACCGTGCCGGGCCTGCAGAAGCGCATGATCCGCATGTGCCGCCGCTACGGCAAGCCGGTGGTCGTCGCCACCCAGATGCTGGAATCGATGATCTCGGCGCCGGTGCCGACCCGCGCCGAGGTCTCCGACGTGTCGATCGCCGTGTTCGAGGGCGCCGACGCTGTCATGCTCTCGGCCGAATCCGCCTCCGGCCAGTACCCGATCGAAGCTGTCGCCACCATGAACCGCGTTGCCG
>JAAZLP010000015.1 GCA_012799265.1 Phyllobacteriaceae bacterium
CTCATCCCCTATCTCACGGCTCTCGAAAATATCGTCCTGCCGCTTCGCTTTGCCCCTGCTCGGCTCAAGACAGCCGGTGGTTGGGCAGAGGCCCGCAAGTCGGCTGAAGCCATGCTTGCTGAAATCGGGCTACCGGTGGAACAGCATGGGCAACTTCCAGCCTCCCGGCTCAGCGTCGGCCAGCAGCAGCGCGTGGCGGTATTGCGGGCGATGATCGGCGCGCCAGGTCTGATCATTGCCGACGAACCGACATCGGCGCTTGATGCCGATCGGCGGGCGGCATTTCTCGAGATGCTCGGCTCTCAACTGCAGCGCACTGGCGCTGCCTTGCTCATGCTTAGCCATGACCACGAGATTGCTCGGCATTTCGATCGCACCGTGCCGCTCGAAACCATCGTCAGGACGGAGCGCATGCCATGACACCGGCCGGCCTCGCCTGGAAAAGCCTCCGCAATCGTCTTGGCATGGTGCTGCTCACCATCTGCTGTATCGCCTTCTCGGTGTGCCTTCTTATTGGCGTTGAAAAGGTTCGCGAAGGCGCCAAGGCCGGGTTTGCCGGAACCGTGGCGGGGGTGGACCTGATCGTCGGTGCACGGACTGGCAGTGTCCAACTCATGCTCAACTCCGTGTTCCGCATCGGCGAGGCCACGGCGAATATAAGCTGGCAAAGCTATCAGGACCTTCTGCAGCGGGATGCTGTCTCCTGGGCAATCCCGATCTCGCTGGGCGATTCCCATCGCGGCTATCGCGTCGTGGGGACCGACCAGTCCTATTTTACCCACTATCGCTATCGCGATGATGATGCGCTGGCCTTCGCCGAAGGGGCGCCATTCTCCGATCTCTTCGACGTCGTTCTAGGCTCTGCTGTCGCCGAGACCCTTGGATACAGGATCGGCGATGAACTCGTGCTCAACCATGGCCTCGGCAGCGTGGCGCTTGCCGAGCATGCCGAGCTCCCGTTCCGGGTGTCCGGCATCCTGGCGCATACCGGAACGCCAGTAGACAAGGCGCTGCATGTGAGCCTCGAAGCCATCGAAGCTATCCATGTTGATTGGCAGAGCGGCGGCATCCCCACTGGCGAACGATCGCCTGCCGACGCCATCCGTCAGATGGACCTGACGCCCACAAGCGTCACGGCCGCTCTCGTCAAACTCAACTCGCCGCTTGGCATCTTCTCCACGCAGCGCAGCATCAACCAGGCCAGTGGCGAGGCGCTGAGCGCGGTGATCCCCGGTCTGGCGCTGCTTGAATTGTGGTCAGTCGTCGAGGTCGTCGAAACGGCCCTGCGTCTGGTTACGGTCTTGATGGTGATTACGACCATTGGCGGCATGATGGCTACCATGATCGCCATGCTCAATGATCGCCGCCGCGAAATGGCGATCCTGCGTGCCTTGGGCGCTCGACCCGGACAGATCGGAATCCTGCTGATCATGGAAGCAGGCATGATCGGCGCGCTGGGAGCGGTGCTAGGCATCGCCATGGCATATGCAGGTCTTGCCCTCGGCAGTGGCTGGGTCGAGGCCACTTACGGGCTGGCGCTGGTGCTCGACGCGCCCGGGTTGGTTGACCTGCAGATCGTGGGGCTCATTGTCTTTTTCGCAGCGCTTGCCGGACTGATCCCGGCTGTGCTCGCCTACCGAAATTCACTTGCCGACGGAATTGCCATTAGGACTTAGGAGTTTGCCATGCGCCGCAGGACATTGCTGCTCGCCGGATCTGCCCTGACGCTCGGGACTATCCCGCTCTTCGCGCAGGAAGTGCGGGACTTTGGCTGGATCGAACTCTTGCCGGGAGACGGCACGGTCGCCCGTCCGGTCCCGCTTGAGGAACATGACGAAGGCGGCGATGCGCTGCTACGGAATGACGGCGATGTCGAGATCCGCTCCGATATCGATGGGCTCAAGGTGCGGATGGTGGGCTATGTGACGCCGGTCGGGTTCAAGCCCGGATCACGCATGATGGTGGTCGATACGTTCCTTCTTGCGCCGTTCACCGGTGCCTGCGTCCACGTCCCGCCGCCACCGGCAAACCAGCTTCTCCTCTGCCACTTCGCCGAGGGCATCCAGCTTGCGACGCGCCTCTCGCTCGATCCCGTTATGCTGGTCGGCACGCTCAAGGCCGAAAAGGCGTCGGTTGATATCACTGTGGCTGGCTACCAGTTGGAAGTGGAGAGCGCGGAATATGTGTCTTACGAGCGCTCCAGTTCCATGGACCGCTTCGTGTGGGGCACGAACTAGCTCTCCTACAGCTCCGAAAAAACAGGAAGGCCGGCCCACTTGTGTGGTGCCGGCCTTTCTCATCAGACCCCTATCAGGGAAAAGGGCGGGGTCCGGAAACTGTTACTGGCCGATGGACGCCGTGGTGAAGACGCGGTCGTCGAGCATGTCGACCCACTGGCCGGCATGGGCCTGCGACTGGCGCTTGATGAACTTGTAGGGCGTGTCGCTCCAGAGGCGGATGGCGCCGTCCTGGTTGTCGAGGACGAAGTCACCGCGATCGGTGCGGGCGATGAGAACGGCATGGCCGTTGCCATTGGCTTCCTTTACGACTGCGATCATCAGGGTCGATGCGGGCCAGCCGGCATTGATCAGGTCGCGGCGCTTGGCCAGCGCGAAATCTTCGCAGTCCCCATAGCCGTTCGGATAGGTCCAGAATTCGCCGACGCGATAGAGATCCTGATCGGTCACCGGGACGATGTTCTGGTTGTAATAGGCATTAATAGAAACCAGCTGCTGCCAGTTGGCATCGGTCAGCGGCATGGCCGGAACGACCTGGGCGTGCGGCTGGCACTCGGCCGGACGCGACTGGCAGAATTCGAGGTGGCCGACCGGGATGGAGGTCGGCTTGTCGACGGACTGGATGAAGGCGACATTGGTGAGATCGAGCGCGGCAGCTGGCGATACGATCGCCGCGAGTGCCGCGAAAAGCCCGGAAATCAGCGCCTTTTTGTTGAATGCCATTTTGTAGTCTCCCTGATGGAGACCACGTTAGGCGTCGCAACTTAGGGCGATCGGAAAACTACAACGCAGTTTTGATGCAAGTTTTATCGACGCTGTTCAGCGTTGATTTACCCTGTGGGGCGGCTTGCAGGGGAACAGAGGCTCTCAGTTCATCCGCAGGTTCTGCTGAACCACGGTGAGCATTTCCTGGGCGGCAGCGAATTCCACCGCAACGCCGTTCTGGAAATGGCGGATGACGCGGGCGCGCATGCGGCCGAGTGTAACCGGCGTGCCCATGGCGGGACGCACGTCGAGCTCGATGGCCGCGCCCGAAAGCGAGATGTCGATGATCTTGCAATTGTAGCGTCGGCCATCGTCGAGAACGACGGTGGAATGGCGGATATCGGGGACGACGCGCTCGTGACGGCGGTCCTCGGGCAGATTGAGAAGGTCCTTGTTGGCCAGCCAGGTCAGCTGCGCCGCCATCTTGTCCCGCTTGCGCGGCGAGGCGGCGATATCCATGACGAAGCCGCCATCCACCTGCTGCAGGATGGTGCCTTCAATGCGGCCGATATGGTCCAGATAGGCAACGATGCGTTCGCCGACGATGCCGGCGATGGGCGCAATGACCACGGCGTCGCCGGGTGACATCGACAGGACCTGGCACGGAAATTCGCGCCGATCAGCGAGCATATAGCGGCCAAGGATCGAGACCCGGACGCGCTGGAAGCGCTGCTCGGCGACGCTGGTAGCCTTTTCGGCAGCAGTCTGTGGCGCGGTAATCTCGTCACTTAGCATGCGTCAACCCGGTCCACGCATTGGGGAAATCACCAACACGTTAACCGGTCTTGGTTAACGGTTGATGAGGGACGGGCTGCGGATAAGTCGTAAATTGCGTGCCGTCAGTTACGGCCGCCGTCGATTACTGCAAGGTGCGCATAACGACGCGCCGAACGGCCGTAAACTGTCGTTGGAAGACCCATCGAAGGCGGATTTGCATAGGTCACGTCATTGACGACATTGGTCATCAGATCGCTGACATGATCCTCTGCGGCGACTTCATCCGGCCAGATCAGTCTCAGGCCGGTGATGCGTTGTTCGAGGATAGGCTGGACGCCGAGCCAGTAGGGCTCGTCCAGCGCCGACATGGCACCCAGGATGCGGGTATGGGTGGAGCCATTGTGGCGCAGCGGCATGAGAATGGTTTCGAACGTCACCTTGGTCTGGAGGGCAGTGGAGCCCTGGAAGGTGACCAGCGCGACTGCATGGTCCTCGGTCACGGCGCGGATCAGCGTTTCCATGGCGTCATGGTCGCGGTCGTGCCAGAGTGCCGAAAACGAGCGGTTCTTCAGTTCGCGGCAATAGCTGGTGCAGAGATGCGAGCCTGCGAGACGGAACGAGAAGGCGTCGGAATCGTCGAGTTCGAGAATGAAAGTGTTGGCCAGCGCATCGCGGATACGGGTGGGGTCGATATCACGACGGTCTGGTGCGCTACGCGACCCACGAATCGTGTTCCAATAGGTATAGAGCGTCTTGGTGCTCGGCATCTGCATGGTGAGGATCCGCAAACTGGCTGCAGGTAGAGCTCCCCGTGAGTCTGCCTGCGATGATCCTACATTCGCAAAATGCAAATCGTGGCGCCTGCTTAAAGGTTAGTTAAGGTTAACGCCTGTGGCCAAATGTGGAAAAGTTAACGCCGGGCCATGCGGGCCGGGCCTTTGGAACAGTAACCATGAGTGAGCAGGATCAAACTCCCGCAAATCCTACGCCCCCGGCACGCGAGCCGATTTTCCTCCTGCCGGGTGCCGTGGCCGCCCTGGCAGCACTGCTCGTGGCGATTCAGCTGGCGTCAACCTTCGTTCTTAACGATGAGGGTTGGAATCAGTTCGTCCTGTGGTTCGCCTTCCAGCCCTATCGGCTGGTGCTGATTCCGGAAGATCCGAGCTTTGCTATCCCGCTCATCTGGACGCCCTTCACCCATGCGCTGATGCATGCCGGGTTCGACCACCTGCTGCTCAATGCGGCCTGGCTCGTCATCTTCGGCACGCCCGTCGTGCGGCGTTACGGGGCAGGGGCCATGCTGGCGCTGTTCTTTGTGTCGGCGGCCGTCGGCGCGGCGTTCTTTGCGGCCACGACGCTTTATGACGGCGTCTATCTGCTCGGGGCTTCAGGCGGTGTTGCCGGCCTGACCGGTGCGGCTATCCGTTTCATCTTCCAGCCCATGATCGTGTCACGCCATCCGGAAACCGGCGAGCAGATCGTACTCGGCCGGCGCCTCGCCAGCATCCGCGAGGTCTTCGCCAATTCCCGGGCTCGTGCCTTCACGCTGATCTGGCTGGTGCTCAA
>JAAZLP010000279.1 GCA_012799265.1 Phyllobacteriaceae bacterium
AGTCGCCAATGATCTTCTTGGCGAGCGAGCCGCGGGCGCCTTCGGCGATGAGGGTGTATTTGGCTTCGAGCGCAATGCCCTGTGCGAAGCCGGGCTTTTCATTGCCCGCCTTGTCGCGGCCGAGATCGCCGGTGATGACGCCACGGATGGGGCCAGCGCCGGTCCGGAGCACGTCGACGGCGGCGGTCATGGGGAAGATGTCGACGCCGAGTTCGGTCGCCTGTTCGCCGAGCCACTGGACGAGGCGCCCGAGGCTGACAATGACGCCGCCGGGGGTTTTCATCCTGGGTGGGATCAGCGCATGGGGGAGCGCGAAGTCGCCGTTTTCCGTGAGGTAGTGGAAAGTGTCGGACGTGACATCGGGCCCGACGGGCGCGCCCTTGAGGCGCCAGTCGGGGATGAGTGCGTCGAGGCCGACCGGGTCCATGACGGCGCCGGAGAGGATGTGCCCCCCGATTTCGGCGGCTTTTTCCACCACGGTGACGGCGATTTCGGGATGGCGCTGCTTGATGCGAATGGCGGCGGCAAGGCCGGAGGGGCCAGCGCCGACGATCAGCACGTCGGTGTTCAGCGTTTCGCGATTGCCGGCTTCAGCCATGGGGATTGTACCTCTTGGGGCGCGGGCGCGTCTGGTCGCACCGCACGCGGTGTGACATAAGAGGGGACATGTCTCAAGATCGTCAGCTCGATAACGCCGAACTGCTTTCGGTGCTCGATTGGTATCGGGCCGCCGGGGTCGATCTTGCCGTGGGCGAAGAACCGGTCGACCGGTTTGCGCAAAAGCCGCCGGTTGCGACCAATGTTCCGCCGCGTGCTCTGCCCGCTCAACAGGAGGCGCGGGCAGTGCCGCCGCCGGCGCAGGGGCCGATTGGCGGCGATCCGGCGGAGGCGCGGAGCCTGGCGGCGTCGGCGCAGACGCTGGATGACCTCAAGGGGCTGCTCGAAAGCTACAATGGCTGCGGGCTCAAATTCCGGGCGACGCAGCTGGTGTTTGCCGATGGCAATCCGGAGGCGAAGATCATGCTGATCGGGGAAGCGCCGGGGGCGGAAGAGGACCGGATCGGCAAGCCGTTTGTGGGCCGGTCGGGGCATTTGCTCGACAAGATGCTGGCGGCGATCGGGCTTAGCCGGGAGAGCGTCTATATCGTCAACACCGTGCCGTGGCGGCCGCCGGGCAATCGGGCGCCGACGCCCGAAGAGATGGAGCTTTGTCTCCCGTTCCTCAATCGGCAGGTGGAACTGGTGGCGCCGAAACTCGTGCTGACGCTGGGCGGGCCGGCCATGCAGACGGTGTTCCAGACCACCAATGGCATCATCAAGATGCGCGGCAAGTGGCAGGATGTGACCATTGGCAGCCATGAGGTTGCGGCGCTGCCGACGCTGCATCCGGCTTATCTTTTGCGCAATCCGGCGGCCAAGCAGCAGGCGTGGCGGGATTTGCTCAGTTTCCGCGCAAAAATGCTGGAGCTGGGGCTCGGTTAACAGGGCTTTGCTGGGGACGGTTAGCTGATCGTTAGTGTTCCGCGGGCACCCTGCCCTCTTGTGGTCACCTTGGGGTGATTTGCACAAGGCGAAGCACTTCCAAGGTCAGCGCATCATGGCTTCCGTAATCAAGATTTATGCCCTGTTCCTGGGTTCGGCGCTGCTGATGTTCGGCGGCGGCTTGCAGGGTCTGCTGCTCTCGGTGCGCGGTGCGGAAGAAGGCTTTTCGCTGATCGCGCTGGGCCTGATCGGTACCGGCTGGTCGGTGGGTTTTGTGGCCGGGTCGCTCTTCGTGCCGTTTATCGTGCGCAAGGCGGGGCATATCCGCGCTTTTTCCGTGATGGCGGCGATCGGGACCATCACGATCCTGCTCAACCTCTTGCTCATCAATGATGTGAGCTGGATCATTCTCCGCGCACTCTCCGGCTTCTGCTTTGCCGGTGCGGCGATGATCGTCGAGAGCTGGCTCAACGAGGTCTCGGACAACAAGAACCGCGGCACGATCTTTTCGATCTACACAACCATCAACATGTCCGCCTCGACCCTGGGCCAGTTGGCCATGTCGTTGACCGGCACGGCGGGCTATATCCCCTTTGTCGTGGGCGCCATCAGCTTCATCTGCGCGGTGCTGCCGACGGCGCTGACGTCGAGCCCACAGCCGCGTCCGCTGACCTCGGCCAAGCTCGACCTGAAGCTGCTGATCAAGACGTCGCCGGTGGCAGCGGTGGCGGCCCTCTGCTGCGGCATGACCAATGGCGCGTTCGGTACGATGGCGCCGGTCTATGGCTATGCGCAGGGTATGGACGCCGGTGGGATCGCGCTGCTCTTTGCCATGGCGGCGATTGCTGGTGCAGTGGGGCAGATCCCGTTCGGGCGGCTCTCGGACCGGATCGACCGTCGTCAGGTGATGATCGGGCTCGGTGCCTTCGCCGCCGTGATCGGGCTGGTGATCGTTATCCTCAATCCGGGGCCCGGCTGGTTCATCTATGCGCTCTTTGCGCTTTATGGCCTCGCCGCCAATCCGCTCTACCCCATCGCCGTCGCGCATGCGAATGACTTCGCCCGGGATGGCCAATTCGCCAAGGTCGCCGGCGGCATGCTGCTGATTTATGGCGTGGGCCTCGCCGCCGGACCGACCCTTGCCTCGGTGCTGATGGGCTCGATTGCGCCCATGGCGCTCTTTATCGTCACCGCCATTTTCCACGCCCTTGTCACCGCTTTTGCCTTCCTGCGCATGCGGGCCCGCAAGAGTGTTGATGCGGCTGACCGCGCGCCGTTCCAGCCCATGGGACCGGAGACGCCGGAAACGGTTGCGCTCGATCCACGTGCTGATAGTGATGTCGTCGATGCGGCAAGCGAGCATGAACGCGGCGTGCCGGAAGAACTGATCGAGACGCTTGGGGGAGATGGTGATGTTCAAAACGGCAAGGTTTGAGGACCGGGAATTCAAGCCGCTTTCCATCGCCGTCATCGCTGTTTCGGATACGCGCACGCTGGAGACCGATACGGGCGGCGCGCTGCTCAAGAGCCTGCTCGAAGCTGACGGGCATCGCTGTTTTGAGCGGCAGGTGGTGCGCGACGATATCCAGCTGATCCGCACCGCCGTGCAGAACTATGTCGCCCATCCCGATGTCGATGTGATCCTCACCACCGGGGGTACCGGCTTTTCCGGCCG
>JAAZLP010000280.1 GCA_012799265.1 Phyllobacteriaceae bacterium
CGATTTCCGCCATGACAGCTTCCAGGTTGCGCGGCGTCAGCCTTTTCGGATTTTGCTGCAGCCACCGTACCAGTTCCAGATCATGCGCCTGTAGTGCGGCCAGGACGCGCCTTTGGCTTTCGTCCTGCTCTGCCTCGGCGCCCTTCTGGAGCTGAATGGCGAGTTCCAGGCCCGCATTCGTGTCGCCGTCATCGTCGGCTGCTGAGCGCAAGAGCATAATGGCCTCGGCACGCTCGTCCGCAGTCACCTCGCCTTCAAGCAGCAGGTAGGCAAGATTGATCTTGGCCCACGGGTGATCGAGCGCTACCGCGTCTTCATAGGCACTCCGGGCCTTATGGGCGTCCCGGAACACCAGCTCGCCTTCATCATAGAGCACGCCCAGATTATAGGCGGCCTCCGCATCGCCCATCGCGATGGCCTGCAGATAGTAATCCACGGCGGCGTCCACATCGCCCTGAGCAGTGGCCATGACGCCAAGATTGTAGAGGCCGTTGACACTGCCCGCTGCAGCCGCCTCTTCATTGAGCGCAAAGGCACGCTCCTCTGCGATATCTATCAAGGCCTGCGCCAGACCGATCTTGGCTTCGATATACCCTTCAAGCGCGGCGCTCTCATAAAAATCTGCCGCTTCTGCAACATGGCCATCTTGATAGAGAACCCGCGCCAGCTGGAAGGCAGCGCGAGGCATACCAGCGGTTTCCCAGGCCGCCCGGCAAGCCGGTTCGGCGCGGGCAGTGTCGATGGTTCCGAAAGGCACGCCAGGCACGGTCTCTGGCCGTGTCAGGTCAGCGGGACTGGCGGCGAGCGAGTCGCACAGGGCCATCTGGTCCTGTGCAATTGCAGGCAGTCCTCCGTAGATCGCAATGGTCAAGGCCGCGGCTGCTGTACGAAAACGCTTGAGCATGATGTCGATCTCCGGGGACTGCGGAAGATGTCAGTAGGAGCTGCGAGGCGCCGGGGCGACGTAGCGGCCACCGCCGCGATTGCCGCAATAGCCAGCATCGGTCGAGACGTAGCGGCCGGATACCCAACCCCAACGGCCATTCCACTGCACGCGATACCAGCCGTTCTGTGCCTGATCCCAGTCGACGCGCACACACTGGCCGATTGAACCAATCTTGTAGTAGTTCGCGCCCGGTCCATCCCGGAAGTTCACCGCAGCCGTCGTCCATCCGGTTGCCGCCATGGTAGCGCCGGTCATCGCGAGCAGTGTCGCTGCCAGCAGAGATTTCTTGATCATTGCCATTCCCTCAAATGTTGCTGGGGAAAGCTAGGTGCATCCAGCTTCGCTCACATCGGACAGATGTTCGATGCGCGGATCGAAAACAGCTGAATGCACTCCGGTGAGACTCAGGAACCGTCGTCATTCGCCGCCGTTGCGCGACACTGACTGCATCCATGAGTTTTGACATGACCATCGAGCTTGAGCGCGCAACGTCCCCCGAAGCCGATACTGATCTATCATTCCCTTACAGGTTCGGACCAAAGGTCCATAACGACGGTTCGACAACCTTCCGCCTGTGGGCGCCCAGCTTGACCCGCGCTGAGGTGGTATTCGAAGACGGAAAGACCGCGCTCATGGAGCCTGCAGAGGATGGTTTCCTCAGTGCGAACGTTCCCTATATCGCTGAAGGAACGCTGTATCAGTTTCGCGCGGGCGGTCAGCATTTTCCCGATCTCGCATCGCGGCAGCAGGAAACGGACGCCAAGGGCTGGAGCGTTGTTCGTCGGCCGCTGTCGCCCTCACAGAACAGGGAACCGCTCCGCCCCTGGCATGAGACCATCATCTGCGAAGTCCACATTGGCACGGCAACGCCCGAAGGCACGTTCTACGGGCTCAGGGACCGGCTCGAGCATTTTCGCGACGCTGGCTATACCTGTCTCGAGATCATGCCTATCAACGAATTTCCCGGTGATCGAAACTGGGGTTATGACGGCACCCTGATCTGGGCTCCCGATGCCGCCTATGGCACACCGGAAGACCTGCGGGCGCTCGTTGATCGTGCACACGAGCTTGGTATCTGCATGGTGCTCGACGTCGTCAACAACCACTTCGGCGAGACGGACAATTTCGTGGAGCACTACGCCCCGGAATGGTTCAACAACAACGTCCAGACGCCTTGGGGACCGGGTATCAATTTCAACGAGCCCATGGTCCGCCGATTCTATTACGAGAACGCCCAGATGTGGCTGCGAGAGTACGATTTCGACGGGCTGCGCTTTGACAGCGTCCACGAAATGAAAACCGAGAGCCGCGACCTCTTCCTGGGTGAGTTGGCCAAGGCGTGCCGCGAGGCCAAGAGCCATGCCAAGCTGATTATCGAGAATATGGACAACACAGCCGTCTGGCTGGAACGCGATGCGGCAACCAATACGCCGATCAATTTCGTCGCTCAGTGGAACGACGACATCCACCACGTCCTCAACTTCCTCGTCACCAAGGAACCGAAATACGGTTATGACGATCTCGAGAAAGCTCTGGCTGACGGTTATGTACATGACGGGCACGTGGAGGGAAGGACCGACGGCACAACGCGCGGTGAACCAGGGAGTCTTCTCCCGCCTGACGCCTTCATCACCTATGTGCAGAACCACGACCAGATCGGCAATCGCGGCGACAATCGGCGCTTACCCGACCGCATTGGAGCAGAGAGGCTGGATTTTCTTCACTTCGTCGCCTTCCTCGCCCCGCAGATTCCGCTCTTCTTCATGGGTGAAGAAGCCCATTTGCGCACGCGCTTCCCCTTCTTCACCGATTTGCCGCCGGGCCCTGCCAAGGAGAAGGCAGACGATCGGGACAATCAGATGGGCGAAATCTTCGAGGAGAAGCTGCCCCCAGAAGGCCTGCCTTACCCAAATGACGAAGCCACCTTCCAAATGGCTACGATCGATTGGTCAGACTACGAGACCGAGATTGCGCGAGCCGCCCTCGATCGCTTCCGTACGCTATCGGCATGGCGGCGTGAGCATGTCTGGCCGCTAGCCGCCACACCCTGCCACGACGCAACCTGCCTTAGGATCGGCAACGCCCTGATCCTGAACTGGATTTTCGAGGCAGGCACCCTGTCAATGGCCCTCAACCCAAATGACGAGCCTGCCAAGTTTGAATGCGAGCCCGGCCCGGGCACTGTCCACACAGGCGAGTTTTCACAGTCCGGCAACATGCTGCGCCTGACACCATGGACCGCCGTCAGCTGGAACACGCTTCCGACCTGATAGGAATGACAGAGCCTGAGCCTTGGGAGGCAGCCTATACGGACGGAGTATTTATTGGGAGAGATTGGCGCTCACCCTTGAGAAAGGGTGGCGCGAGAGACGGGGCTCGAACCCGCGACCTCCGGC
>JAAZLP010000281.1 GCA_012799265.1 Phyllobacteriaceae bacterium
CGGTCAAAGTGGGCTCGATGCGGTCATGCGGCGGTGCGGCAGGCCGTGTGACCATCCTGGCAGAGCGACATGGCACGCCCGGCCCTTTGCAGACGTTGGCGCGACGATCTGATGCTACGTCGCGGCTTCACCACTGCGGACATTCGGGGTGCCTGCAGCAATCTTCCTGTCCGAGCTTGAAGCAGGCTTCGCGCGGATTGCGGGTTGGCGTCGCGCAGAGTAAAAAATTCCGAGCAACACCGGGAGGTATTTATGGACCAGTCCGATCAGGAACTCGAGCGTCTCAGCGCGCTGTTGCATGCGCTGCCCATCGAGAACATGCCCATGACGCTCAGTGAACTTGATGGCTACGTAGTCGGTGTTCTTGCCTGCCCGGATATGATCCCGCCCTCGGAATGGATGTCCCATGTCTGGGGAGAGACAGGTGAGGCAAATTTTCCCGATCAGAAAACCGCCGAAGCCACGGTCGGTGCGGTCATGGCTCACTACAACTCGGTTGCGGAGGCGATGACCCGCTCACCTTGGATCGAACCCATCTACGAGGTTGACCCCAACAGTGATGAGGTGATGTGGGAGCCTTGGATCGATGGCTTCACTCGCGCTATGGGGCTAAGACCGGATGCTTGGGATCGACTGCTCGCTCAGGCCGACGAAGAGACGCGGACGACGATGATCTTCTTGATGGCGCTTCAGGAAATATACACTGGCCACAGCAAGTTCACGGATGAGGAGATCGACGAAATCGACCTTGAAGCACCCAATCTGATCCCGAACTGCGTTGCGACGATACTCTATCAGTCTCGTCCCGAGCTTTCCCGCATGGAGCCCGCAAATCGTTCCGAGATGCCGTTCAACGCCGGTCCCCGGCCCGGGCGGAACGACCCATGCTCCTGTGGGGCGGGCCGCAAATACAAGCAATGTTGCGGTCGGAACTGACCGATCGCCCAAGTCTCTCACGGCCCAAATCAGCCGCTAGCGGGTCGGCCTGGCGCTGCAACGCAGCTTCCCCAGATCGGCCATTCGTGCGCCCTGCTGCATTCCGTCGACTTAATCGTCGCTGTGCGGACGATGACGCAGTCCACAGTTACCTGTGATCAGCGTGGCGCCATCCCTGCACTGCAGCCCTTATGATTGACTACCTGGGCAAAGTTTGCATAGCTGGCCCAAGAGGTTAAAACTTGGACCCAAAAAATTAATTCAGCTAAGTCGCTGTATTTCGAGGCGAAAGAACCCCTAAAATTCAAGCTGCATGAATATGCCGCGATCTGCGTTGTCTTGTCACGAGATGCCGTAGTCGCGACAGTACAGATCTGTGGAGGAAGTGATCGATGGCAATACCTAAGCGCGGACCACATAAGGCGAGTTTCACACTCGCAGTTTCCATGATGTCCGTCTTTGCCACCTTGGCAGCGGCCGAGATCGACGGCCACGGTCCTGATGCCTGGCGCGTTAACGGGGTTTCGTCCAATGACACTCTTAACGTGCGGATGGGACCGGGCACCAATTACCCGGTGATCGAGCGCTTCGCCCATAACGAGCGGAACCTTGAACAGATCACCTGCGTGCCTTTCCACAATGCCAGCCAGTATAATGCGCTGACCCAAGCCCAGATTGCGGCACTGCCGCCGCGCTGGTGTCTGATGCGCACCGCAGGAATGGATAAGGCAGGATGGGTGGCGCAACGCTTTATCACACCCGATCAGTCGGGCGAGGATCAGGCCCAAGTCCCGTCACAGGGTTATCAAGCGCCACAAGGCAATGCGCCGCAATTTGATCAGGGTGGCTCCGATGACGTTGTAGAGGGTGCGCGCGCTCTGGTTGATGAGCTCTACTATCACCAGATAGAAGCCGATGCCGCAGGCGGGCCCGGGCCCTTGGACCCTGTGAACTCGTTCATGTATTTCACCGACGATATCGTCGCCTGGCTCAACTCCGGAAACGTGCAGGCGCATCCCTTGTTCGGGGCACAGGATTTCGACGGTTCTGTTCAGTCGGCGAGACCCGATCCCGACCGGCCGATGTTCCGCGGCATGGTGACGATCAATGTCGACTTTACCAACTTTGGCCAGCCGCAGCGCGCGGTATTTTACCTCCGGGCCGACACGACCAAGCCCGGCGCGCCCTTCCGGATATTCAACGTTGAGCATGACGGCTGGTCCTACCCGTAACA
>JAAZLP010000282.1 GCA_012799265.1 Phyllobacteriaceae bacterium
CCGCTCCGAAATTACCGAGCTTGGGCGCTCAAGTTTTGCTGTGAAACACACGCTGCTGCGCGACGGTGAGCCGGCAATCGAGGCGCATGAAAAGCGGGTCTGGGTCACGCGATCAGACGATGGCGGCATCAAGTCGGCGTCGCTGCCCGACGATGTGCGCAAACTCTTGGGTGGCTCATGAGCGCCCTGATGGAAGGAAAAGACATGGACGATGTGCTGGTCATTGAACAAAAGGGTGCCATCGTGCACCTGACGCTCAATCGTCCCGAGAAGCGCAATGCGCTCAACGACGATATGGTGGCCGCGCTCGACGCCTTCTTTGCCAATGTTCCCAAGGAGGCACGCGCCATTGTCATCTCTGGCGCCGGTGGGCATTTCTCGTCCGGTCTTGATCTTTCCCAGCACGTTGCGCGTGAGCCGCTGGAAGTGATGGCACACTCGCGCAACTGGCACCGCGTCATGGCGCAGGTGGCCAGTTCGACCGTGCCGGTTATCGCGGCCATGAGCGGGGCGGTCATGGGTGGCGGGCTTGAATTTGCCGCCGCCTGCCATGTGCGCGTGGCCGAAGAAAGCGTGCGGTTCCAGATGCCGGAAGGGCTGCGGGGCATCTTTGTCGGCGGTGGCGGCTCCGTGCGGATTTCCAAGCTTATCGGCCCCGATCGCCTGACAGAAATGATGCTCACCGGGCGAACCTATTCCGGCGCTGAAGGAGAGCGTCTGGGGCTCGCCCATCACCTCGTGGCTGAAGGTGCTGCGCTGGAAAAGGCGTTCGAGCTGGCCGAGCGGATCGCCAAGAACTCGCCGACCATCAACGGCTTTATCATTCAGGCGATCGCCCAGATCGGCACCATGCCGCCAGAGGCAGGTCTTTATGCCGAGAGCCTGACTGCAGCGTTGAGCCAGACGGGACCCGACGCGGAAGAGGGGTTGCGCGCTTTCCTCGAAAAACGGGCGCCCAATTTCAGGTAAGCCGGTCGAGAAGCGCCAGCAGTTTCTCGCGCTCCGTTTCCCCGCCGAGGCGGTCGATCAGGTCGTTCTCCATGGCCTCGTGGACCGCGCGGGCTCGGCTGAGAAATGCCTCACCGTCGGGGGTGAGGTGGAGAGCGTTGGCGCGCTTGTCGGCCGCTGAAGCGATGCGCTCCACCAGTCCCCGCTCTTCGAGGCTATGCACGAGAGTGACGAAATTGGCACGCTTGATCCCGAGAACCTCAGCAATCTCGGTCTGCTTGCGTCCCGGATTGGCGGCAATCAGCACCAGGACGGAATACTCAACCGGACGCAGCTTGAGTTCCTCGAAGACCGAGAGGAAGCGCTGAAAGACACTGAGCTGGGCGCGGCGCAGGCGATAGCCGATGATCCCGGTCGTCTCCTCGGCGCGCAGCGCGTCGGTCTCCGGCTTCCGTGTGGCCACCGATTTCACCCTCTTCTCGCGACCCATGGATATTTGTCCTCTCAGCGTCCCCGACGTGCTTGCGCCCGTCTATCGTTTTCCGGGGGGCGACCGATAGCCTCCCATTGCCAGATGATCGCTTCGCGATGCGATTTCATCGATCAAACACGCGCGGATTGCTTGCGCGTCACCAGCTTAATTGTTATAGACAATAACATTTGAGGGCATTTGTCACCATGCCGTTGGGAGGCTGCATGGAGGACCGGGAATAATCCGGGCGTGCCTGACAGAAAAGTGGGGGGGGTCCGTGTTCCAAGACGGTTCGATGCTGGGACGATTGGCCAATGGCCTTGCCCGATGGGCGGCCATCGTTGGCGGTATCGTGCTTCTGGCGATGATTGCCATCGTGGTCGTCAGCGTCATCGGCCGCGCCCTCATTTGGGCCGGGTTGAAGCCAATCCTTGGCGACTATGAACTGATCTCGGTGGGGATGGGATTTGCGATTTTCGCTTTCCTGCCCTGGGCCCATATCAACCGGGGACATGCGCTGGTTTCGCTGCTGACTGACCAGTTCAGCCCGGCGGTGGACGCCTGGATACTGGTGATCACCGATCTGCTGATGCTCGTCGTGTCGGCTTTCATCGCCTGGCGTCTGTGGCTGGGGATGCTGGACAAGTTCAACTATCGCGAAACGACCATCCTGCTTGGCATCTCCATGGGATGGGCCTTCGCGGCTGCCGTCGCGGGCGCAATCGTGATGGTTCTGGTCGCGATCTATGTGCTGGGCCGATCCATCAGCGACGCACTGGCCGGGCGGGCCGGGCCCAAGCATGTCGGGAGCGAACATTGACCACCAATATCATCCTCGGTCTGCTCGGGATTCCCGTCGTCCTGATCCTCGTTTTCCTGCGCGTGCCGATCGGGCTCGCCATGGTCACCGTTGGTGTCATCGGCACCTGGCTGGTCACGAAGAACTTCAATCCGGTGATGTCGCAGTTCAAGACGCTGACCTACAGCACCTTTGCCTCGCATAGCCTCTCCGTAGTGCCTCTGTTCCTGCTGATGGGGCAGTTTGCGACGCTGAGCGGGCTATCGACCAAGATCTTCAAGGCGGCGACGGCCTGGCTCGGTCATCGTCAGGGTGGCGTTGCCATGGCCGCCATCGGCGCCAGCGCCGGCTTTGGCTCCATTGTCGGTTCATCGCTGGCAACGGCCGCAACCATGGGGCGTGTGGCGCTGCCTGAGCTCAAGAAATATGGCTATTCCGATGCGCTGGCGACCGGCACGGTGGCAGCGGGCGGCACGCTCGGCATTCTCATTCCGCCTTCGGTCATTCTCGTGATTTTCGCGGTGCTGACCGAGCAGAACATCGCCAAGTTGTTCATGGCGGCCTTCATTCCGGGCATTCTGGCAGCGGTCGGCTATCTTATCGTCATCGCCATCTATGTGCGGGTCCGTCCCGGATCCGGCGCGGCGCTGGAAAGGGTGCCCTATGGGGAACGTTTCAAGGCCCTCTTCGACATCTGGCCGGTGCTAGCCGTGTTCGTCGCCGTCATCGGCGGCATCTATACGGGCATCTTCACGCCGACCGAGGCGGCGGCCATCGGCGCTGCCGGTACCGGGCTGATCGCGCTGGCCAATCGCAGCCTGACCTGGGCCAATGTGCGCGATGCGCTGCTGTCCACGGCGTCCTCGACCGCGATGATATTCCTCATCGTTTTCGGCGCGGCGGTCTTGAACGGGTTCCTGGCGCTGTCGCAGCTGCCGCAGATTTCTGCCAACTGGATTGGCGAGCAGGGGTTCAACCCGTGGATCGTGCTGGCGATTGTGCTCGTATTTTACCTGATCCTGGGCTGCGTCATGGACTCGCTGTCCATGATCCTGCTCACGATCCCGATCCTTTATCCGATGATGATGGTGCTCGATTTCGGGCTCACGCCGGATGAATTCGGCATCTGGTTCGGCATCATCGTGCTGATCGCGGTGGAGGTAGGCCTCATTACCCCGCCGGTGGGGATGAACCTCTTCATCATCAATTCGATGTCCCCGACCACCAAGCTTTCGGACACCTATAAGGGCGTCTTGCCCTTCGTCATCAGCGACATCGTTCGCATCATCATCCTGGTAGCATTTCCATCAATCACGCTCTGTCTGGTGTGGTGGTTCTACTAGTGACGGCCTGTGCGTCGGAGGAGAGCGCGCAGGATCAGCCGGCCGGCACTGTCCGGTCACTTTAGGGAGGAAGACCTTATGAAAAAGACCAGTTTACTGCTCGGTGCACTCGCCGCTCTGGCGCTGTCCGCCACCAGTTTTGCGCAAGAAGTCACGCTTCGCGTCCATCAGATGCTGCCGCCCCAGGCGACCATTCCGGCTCAGGCCATCGGCCCATGGGCCGAGATGGTCACTGAAGCCTCGGGCGGACGCATTGCGTTCGAACACTATCCGGCCATGCAGCTGGGCGGCGTTCCTGCCGATCTTTATGATCAGGCCAAGGACGGCGTCGTTGACATCGTCTGGACCATCCTGGGCTATACGCCGGGGCGCTTCCCCAAGGCCGAAGCCTTCGAGCTGCCATTCCTTTTGACCTCGGGTGAGGCTTCTTCGGCCGCCTTCTACAAGTATGTCATGGAGCATGCTGCCGACGAAGTTGCGGGCAGCAAGGTCCTGGCGCTGCACACCCATGGTCCGGGCCTCTTCCACTCGCAGGAGCCGATCACCTCGCTCGAAGACCTGCAGGGCATGAAGGTTCGCGGCGGTTCGCGCATCATCTCCAACATGCTGCGTCTGCTCGGTGCTGAGCCGGTCGGCATGCCCGTCACGCAGACAACGGAAGCCCTGTCCAAGGGCGTCATCGAAGCCACGACTGTTCCGTGGGAAGTGACCCCGTCGCTGCGCATTGCCGAACTGGTCAAGAACCACACCGGCTTTACCAGTGAGTACGGCCTCTACAGCCAGACCTTTGGCATGTTCATGAACCATGACAGCTACAATAACCTGCCCGACGACCTGAAGGCCATCATTGATGAGCACTCCGGTCTCGAGCTGTCGCGCCAGTTCGGTCGGGTCATGGATAGCGGTGATGCCACCGGTCTCAGCCTCGCGGTGAACGCCGGCAACAATATCGTGCAGCTCGACGCCGAAGAGACTGCCCGCTGGATCGCTGCCGCTGAGCCGACCTACGACGAATGGTACAAGGAAATGGAAGCCCTCAACATTGACGGCCCGGCCCTTGTCGAGGCGGCTCGCGCAGCTATCGCTGCCGAGAAATAAGAAGCATCAACTGGTCCCGCCTTCCA
>JAAZLP010000283.1 GCA_012799265.1 Phyllobacteriaceae bacterium
CGCCACCCTCACCAGCCGCATCGCCGAAGAGGCGATCGAATGGCAGGGCAACATCATTGAGAAAGGCGCGCCCCTGATGATGTGGTGGGCCGCTGGCAATCTCGATGAACGCATGTTCCCAGACCCGACTCGGTTTGATCCCAACCGGCGACCAAACCGGCATCTTGCCTTCGGGATCGGCGGTCATGCCTGTATCGGTCGCCAGATAGCGTCGATCGTCGCAGAAGAGGCGGTTAGCACGTTTTTGATGCATCCGGCTCATCGGATACAGCAGAATACACGTCCCGTATTTTTACCTAGACTGACCAGGATGGTAGAAGTCGCTCCGATTACTGTCATCTGACACAGGCGCCCGCCGGAAATCGGCGGGCCCACTTACCATATCAGGCGCAAGAACGTTGACAGCCAAGGGCTTTGCGTTATGGTCCGCGCCGCCGGTAGAGTACCAAGTGCGCGCAGGATTTATTTGCCGCCGCAGCGCCTGGATGACCGGTGGGGTGTGTGATCCGCCGTTTGGTTATCGCTGCCCGAGCCGCGGGTGCTGAGAATTCGTTGATGGTTGGCACCCAGACAGGCACCGTTCCCATGGACGGCACCTGTTGACCTGCAATGACCGGACCAACGACCCAGGCAATCCTGCCAGGATCGACGCCGCATAGATCCTTGAGTGGACGACCAATTTGACCGACACATTTTCCGGACTGGGCCTTTCCAGCAAAGTCGCCGACGCGGTGGCTGAAGCCGGCTATACAAAACCCACTGAAATTCAGGCCCAGGCCATTCCACACCTTCTCCAGAAGAAGGATCTGATCGGCATCGCCCAGACCGGCACCGGCAAGACGGCCAGCTTCGTGCTGCCGATGCTGACCCTGCTCGAAAATGGCCGCGCCCGCGCCCGCATGCCGCGTACGCTTATTCTCGAGCCGACGCGCGAACTCGCGGCGCAGGTTGCAGAGAATTTCGAAAAATATGGCAAGAACCACCGCCTGACGATGGCGCTCATCATCGGCGGCGTGTCGTTTGAAGATCAGAACAAGAAACTCGATCGCGGTGTCGACGTATTGATCGCCACGCCCGGTCGCCTGCTGGACCAGATCGAGCGCGGCAAGATCATGCTCAACGGCGTCGAAATCCTCGTCATCGACGAGGCCGATCGCATGCTCGACATGGGCTTCATCGATGACATCGAAAAGATCGTTCATCGTCTGCCTCCGCGCCGCCAGACCATGCTGTTCTCGGCGACCATGGACGGCCAGATCGAAAAGCTGACCAAGAAGTTCCTCCGCGACCCGGTGCATGTGCAGGTGTCCCGCACAGCGTCGACCGCCGACACGATCGACCAGAAGCTGGTCAAGGTGTCGACCAAGCCGGACGAGAAGCGCGCTGCCCTGCGCGACCGTATCCGCGCCTCGGAAGGGCTGACCAACGCCATCATCTTCTGCAATCGCAAGCGCGATGTGGCGACCCTCGCCCGCTCGCTGGCGCGTCATGGCTTCGCCGCCGGTGCCCTTCATGGCGACATGGACCAGAAGAGCCGCATGGAAACGCTCGACGCCTTCAAGACCGACAAGCTTACCCTCCTGGTCGCCAGCGATGTAGCGGCCCGCGGCCTCGACATTCCGGCCGTGAGCCATGTGTTCAATTTCGACGTGCCGGTCCATGCCGAAGACTATGTGCACCGCATCGGCCGTATCGGTCGCGCGGGTCGCTCGGGCGTTGCCTATACGTTCGTGAGCTCCGCCGACACCAAGCATCTCGACGCGATCCTGTCGCTCATCCAGAAGCCGATCGAATGGCTCGAGGTTGAAGCCAAGCCGTCGCGCGCTGCCAAGGCAGATGCCAAGGCGGAAGAAGGCAGCGAAGCCAAACCGTCGCGCGGTCGTCGCCGCAATACCAAGCAGGCGCCGGTCGAGGCTGTGGCTGCGACACCGGACGTTGCCGCTGAGGGGGAAGTGCCTGCACCAGCCCCCAAGACCGCACGGCAAAAAGCCGAAGAGGCAGAGAGCCGTCGCCCCGCGAAGTCGGAATCTCGTCGCCGCAGACCTGCCGAAGATGAGAGCCCGGCGGGTGGCGAAGGCCCATTTGGCGATGCCGGCCCAATACCCGCATTTCTACTTAGGCCAGCTCGTATTTCATAGTATTGCGAATGAAATAGTGGCAGCTTCTCCTGCGAATCTTGGTATAGTCAGTCAAGTGGGAGAGGCCCGACGCATAGCTTGTCAAACCCAACTATAGGCGGGTTTGCTCTATCCAAGGGCGATACGGTCACGGGGATCGCAGTGTCGGACCAGGAATTCAGGCGCGCACTGGGTTACGCAAATGCCGCGTTCGACTTGCTCAAACGCAGCTCGATTCCGCCATATCCGCAATTCTATGAGCTGATGTACACCTATGCGACGGGGGTAAACCCGTCGCTGAACAACCGCATCAACTCGGTCTTCCGCAACGGCATCACGCCAACGAACGACCTGGCGGAAACGCTTTACAACGAATTCCTCAAGTCCGACGTGAACGATCGGATGTCCAGCGTTTCCGAACGCATGCATGCGCGCATCGAGGCGGTGCACGAGGCAATCGACTCGGCCATGACGACGGCCAATGCCTATTCCGGCTCGCTCCAGTCGGCTAGCGGCGATCTGGATCAGGACTTGAGCGCCCAGGACATCAAGCAATTGGCGACGAGGCTTCTGTCGGAAACGCGCCGCATGCAGGACACCAATCGCGAGTTGGAGCGCAAGCTCGCGGCGTCACGCGATGATATCGCCGCCCTGCAGCGTGATCTCGACGATGTGCGTCGTGAGTCCATGCTCGATCCGCTGACCAAGATCGCCAATCGCAAGAGCTTTGACGAAGGCCTCGTTGAAGCCATGGACGAGGCGACCGAGACCGGCACGCCCCTGTCGCTGATGCTGCTCGACATCGACCACTTCAAGAATTTCAACGACACCTTCGGCCACCAGACCGGCGATCAGGTGCTCCGCCTCGTTGCCATGACGCTCAAATCCAACATCAAGGGCAAGGACCTCGCTGCGCGCTATGGCGGCGAAGAATTCGTGGCGATCCTGCCCTATACCGACCTCAAGGGGGCAGTGATCGTGGCGGAGAACATCCGCAAGGCGATCCAGGCCAAGGAGTTGCTCAAGCGCTCCACGGGCGAAAAGCTGGGGCGCATCTCCGCTTCCTTCGGCGTCGCGTCCCTCTGGCCGAACGACAATGTGACATCGTTTATCGAGCGCGCTGACCGCTGCCTATATGCGGCCAAGCATGCCGGCCGCAATCGCGTCGTCAGCGAGACCGAGCTAGTCGAGATCGATGAAGCGCCTCCCAAGGACGCTTCTGCGGCCTGATCAGGCGGGCGTCAGCGTGACGCCCAGACTTTCCAGCATGTCCCAATAGTCCGGATAGGTCTTGCCGGTGCAGGCTGGATCTAGGATCACGATATTGGGCACCAGCAGACCCGCGAGAGCAAAGCTCATGGCGATGCGATGGTCGTGATAGGTCTCGATCTTGATGCGCGAATTACGCCCATCAAGTTTTTCCGCCAGCTTCGGGTCGGACCCAATGACGAGATCATCGCCCTCTTCCGTCGCCAGCCCTGGCAGGATGCGGTTGAGTTCGTTGGCCACCGCGCGGATGCGGTCCGTTTCCTTGACGCGCAGATTGGCGATACCGACGAAGCGCACCGGCTGATTGTTGAACGCAGCGACCACAGCCATGGTCGGCACCGCGTCCTGCATCTGCGAGCCGTCGATCACAGCAGGCATATTGGGGAAGGAAGCGATCACAGCCTGCGCAGCGGCGTCTGGCTGAGTAAAAGCCTCCGTGGCTACGCCGAGGTCGATTGTGCCGCCCGTGAGCGCCTCAATGCCCCAGAGATAGGTCGCAGCCGACGCATCCGGCTCGATATGGAAGTCGGTGGCCTTGTAGCCGGTCGGCTGCACCAGCCAGCTGCCGTCCCCGCTTTCGTTCACATCGGCGCCAAATGCGCGCATGGCCGCCAGCGTCAGGTCCACATAGCCGCGCGCGCCGATGTCCTTGCCAGCCAGTGCGATCTCGATCGGGCCGTCGCCAAAGGGCGCGGCCATCAGCAGCGCGGAAACATATTGGCTCGACAGCGAGGCGTCGATCTCGACGCGTCCCTTCCCGAAGCGGCCGGTGCCGACAATGGTAACCGGCGGGCAACCTGTCGGGCTCCTGGCATCGATGCCCAGAGCGTTGAGAGCATCCACTAGCGGCTTGATAGGCCGGACGCGCATGTCCTCGTCACCATCGACGATGACAGTGCCCTCAACGGTCGCTACTGCAGCCGTCAGAAAGCGCGTCGCCGTCCCGGCATTGCCGAGGAACAGCGGTCCCTCAGGCGCGGTGAGGCGCCCCGTGCTGGTTACGAGAAAGGTCGTCGCATCCGGTTCTTCGACCGTTACGCCCATTTCGCGCAGGGCGCGCGCCATGAGGACGGTATCCTTGCTCTTGAGCGCGCCGGTGAGCCGGCTCGTCCCCTCGGCAAGCGCCGCCAGCAGCAGCGCGCGATTAGTAATCGACTTGCTACCCGGCGGCGAAACGCGCCCTGAAAGCGGGCGATTTGGCGGGGTGATGGCGAGGGCGGGTGGGAGCGTTTTCGTCATGATGCCGGATCAATGCCCCAGCTTTCATCCCCGTGCAACAGGAGAGATCAGGTAGACCGCAGGGCACAAAGCATCCCCAATCACCGCCCCGCCCTCGGGCCCGACCCGAAGGTCACGAGCCGCTTGCGCAAAGGCAATAATGGTCCTCGGATCAAGTCCGAGGACGGCATCGCGTGTGATTGTAAAATGAAGGAGGCCTCAGGCCCCTGCCCGCGCCTCTGCCAGCGCCTTCAGATCGGCCGCAGCCAGCGTGACGCTCTCACCACAGCCACAGGCGCCGGTCTGGTTCGGATTTTTGAAGGTGAAGCTCGACCCGAGCTTGCTGGCTTCAAAATCCATCACCGTACCAAGCAGATACATGGTCGCCTTGGGATCGACCCAGACATTGACGCCCTTGTCTTCGACATGATCATCGCCAGCGATCGGCGCTTCGACATAGCCCATCGTGTAGGAAACGCCCGCGCAGCCGGCATTCTTGATGCCAACGCGCAGCCCAATGACCGGCTTGTCGGAATCTTCCATGATCTCAGTGATGCGCTCGGCGGCAGCATCGGTCAGCGACATGATCTTGAACGGCATCGAACCACCTTTATCGGCGTTTCACGATATATAGGACGAACCGGCCGACTTTACCACCAGTTCAACGCGACTTGAGCCTCTTCGCTCATGCGCGTCGCGTCCCACGGCGGATCAAACACCATGTTGACGGTCACGTCCTGAATGCCTTCAACGCTGCGAGCCGCGTTCTCAACCCAGCCCGGCATTTCGCCGGCAACCGGGCAGCCCGGCGCGGTCAGCGTCATGTCGATGGTCAGGTTGCGGTCATCGTCGAGATCGACCTTGTAGATGAGCCCAAGCTCATAGATGTCGACCGGGATTTCCGGGTCATAGACGGTTTTCAACGCACCGATCAGATCGGTCGTAATGCGCTGCACCTCGTCTTCAGGAAGGTTGCTCGGCATGCTGGGCGCGATGCGGACATCGGCTGCGTCTTCAGTCTTGATATCGTCGGTCATAGCGGCCTTCCTCAGCCGAAAAATTTCTGGGCGCGCTCAATGCCATCCACCAGCGCGTCAATATCGTCTTTGCCGTTATATAGGGCGAGCGATGCCCGGCAGGTAGAGGTCACGCCAAAACGATGCAACAGCGGTTGGGCACAATGGGTGCCCGCGCGGACGGCGATGCCATAGCGGTCAAGGATCGTCGCCACGTCATGGGCATGGGCCCCGGCAATCTCGAAAGAGAAAATGCCTCCCTTGCCCGGTGCATTGCCGATGATGCGCAGCGAATTGATGCGTGAAAGGCGCTCCTGCGCATAGGTCGCAACCTCATGCTCATGCGCCGCGATCGCCTCGCGACCAAGCGCAGTCATGTAGTCGAGCGCCGCGCCGAGGCCCATGGCCTGGACAATGGCTGGCGTGCCCGCCTCGAAGCGATGCGGCGGCTCGTTATAGGTCACGCCTTCCAGCGTCACCGTCTCAATCATCTCGCCGCCGCCCTGGTAAGGCTGCATGTCGGCGAGCAGATCATATTTGCCATAGAGCACGCCAATCCCGGTCGGGCCGTAGAGCTTGTGGCCGGTCATGATGTAGAAATCGGCGTCGAGGTCCTGCACATCGACTGGTACGTGGACCGCGCCCTGCGATCCGTCGATCAGAACGGGAATGCCCTTTGCGTGAGCAATCGCGATCAAGTCCTTGATAGGATTGATGGTTCCCAGCACGTTGGACATATGCGTAACCGCAACGACACGCGTCCTGTCGGTCAGCGCGGCCTCAAAGGCGTCGAGATCGAGGCTTCCGTCGTCGCGCACATCGACAAACTTCAGCACCGCACCCTTGCGTTCACGATGAAAATGCCAGGGCACGATATTGGAGTGATGCTCCATGACGGTCGTGACGATCTCGTCGCCTTCGGTGATGCGTGGACCGGCAAAGGACGAGGACACGAGGTTGATCGCCTCGGTGGCCGACTTGGTGAAGATGATCTCCTCAACGCGCCCCGCATTGAGGAATTTGCGCACGCTTTCGCGGCCGGCTTCGTAGCCTTCGGTCGCGCGGTTCGCCAGCGTATGCAGGCCCCGATGCACATTGGCATATTCGTGCCGATAGCCGCGATCCATCCGGTCCAGCACCTGCACCGGCTTCTGCGCCGACGCGCCGCTATCGAGATAGACCAGCCGATGGCCGTGAATCTGTTCTGCCAGGATCGGAAAATCAGCGCGGACTTTGGCGAGATCGAAGGTCATCTGCTGGCTCACAAAGTTCTGAGGCGACGACGCCCTCCCCGCATGCGGGGAAGGCAGAAATTGCAGCCCAGGGGGCTCAGACCGTTAGTTGCCGCCGAGCAGCCAGCCGTCGACAATGCCCTGCAATGCTTCGTTGAGGGATTCGTCTTCGATCGGGTCGATCAGTTCAGCGATAAAGCCACGAACCAGCATGGTCTCTGCCTCGGCCTTGGGAACACCGCGGCTGAGGAGATAGAAGAGGCTGTCTTCGTCAAGCTGACCGCAGGTCGAGCCGTGGCCGCAGACGACGTCGTCGGCATAGATTTCCAGCTCGGGCTTCGAGAGGATTTCCGCTTCATCCGACAGCATCAGGCCCTGATGCATGAACTTGGCGTCGGTCTTCTGCGCGTCGCGAACCACCACCAGCTTGCCCTGCACCACTGCCTTCGAGCGACCGCGGGCGATCGACTTGAACAGCGGCTGCGACGAGGTATGCGGCACCGCATGAGTCGCTTCCATGGTGATGTCGGCGTGCTGGCCGTCGGAAACGAGGTTGAGCCCCGTTACGTCGGCATGCGCCCCCGCCCCATCCATCTTCGGGAAAAGATGGGTACGGGCAAGACCGGCACCGGCATGCACCACCAGCGTGCGCAGCTTGGCGCCATCAGCGAGGTGATACTCGTTGGTGGCGAAGTGGCTGGCGGCGCGGGCGCTGAGATCAATGGTGATGTGGGTGAGCTCAGCGTCCTTGCCCAGAGAGATATAGCTCGCGTGGTTGGCAACATGCGCCGCGTCCGAACCCGAGAAGGTTTCGAGGATGACGGCGGAAGCACCGTCGGCCACGAAGATTTTCACGGCGTCGGAAACGTGTGCCGCTTCGCCTTCGGTGCGACGTTCGATCTGGATCACCGGGTCAACCGAGCTTTCCAGCGTCAGCGTCAGCACTTCCTTGGCGAACGCATTGCTGAGATTGACCAGCATGTCGTCGCGCGTCGTCAGCACGCCGCCTTCGGTCTTGCCGACTATGACACCAGCCGGAGCGGCTGCTGCATTCTGCACCACGCCATTGGCGATCATCAGATTGTAGGCGCCCGGAACGCGCAGCGCCGGGGCGCTGGCTTCATTGGCCGGCTGAGCCAGCGGCGGAATGGTCTGCAGCAGGCTCTTGAGGTCGGTATAGTGATAGGCCTCGACGCGACGGGTCGGCAGGCCGACCGCGCTGATGCGTTCGGCGACCTGGTCGGCACCGACAGCCTTCAACTGGGCGATAAGGGTTTCCTCGGCAGCGCCGAGGCGGACAGGAAATCGCATGGTTACGCAGCCTCTCCGCCGTAGCTGGCATAGCCTTCAGCTTCGAGCTTGAGCGCCAGGTCCTTGTCACCGCTCTCGACGATACGGCCGTCGGAGAAGACGTGTACCACGTCCGGAACGATATGGTTCAGCAGGCGCTGGTAGTGGGTGATGACAAGCATCGAGCGCTGGCCGTCGCGGAGCGAGTTCACGCCCTTCGAAACGACCTGCAGCGCGTCGATGTCGAGACCGGAGTCGGTTTCGTCGAGCACAGCCAGCGATGGCTTCAGCAGCGCCATCTGCATGATTTCAGCGCGCTTCTTTTCACCACCCGAGAAGCCAACGTTCAGCGGGCGCTTGAGCATGGCATTGTCGATGTTGAGCTGGCTGCCAGCTTCCTTGACAAGACGCATGAAGTCCGGGGTCGAGAGTTCACCCTCGCCGCGCGC
>JAAZLP010000284.1 GCA_012799265.1 Phyllobacteriaceae bacterium
CGACCGTGATCGTGCCTGGCCCCCCTTCGATAGGGTAGCTTTGCCCATCAACCGTAATGGTTGCCCTGACCGAGTCCGAATTCACGACGTTGATGAGCACGTCGCTGCGCGCTTTGAAGTCCATGTTGTATGGGCCTTCGCGCTGCACCGACATGAAGGCGCGTCGCCAGCCCAGGCCCGCACTCGTGCGGGACAACTCAAAATTCTCGGCTTTCAGAAAGTCATGGGTGTCAGCAACCGAAAATTCGGAGCCATGCGGCATGGAGAGGTATCCTAATGAACGGCCATCAACGAAAGCATCGCTGCCAGAGCCTAGGCCCGCGTCCACACGGATCAATCGCCGGAAACGGCTAAGCTGTCTTAGCCATTCCTGTCGTGCTTAGCATATTTCCGCCTGTTCTCTTCTCAAATTTGAGACATTGCGCTCGCGGTGAGGTGGATAGATCCAAATTTTTAAGACGCCTCAACAAGAAGCGCGCCACGATGGGTTTCCGTGACGAGGCTCCCACCCGTCGAGTTCGGATGGCAAATCCGCGCCGAAGGCGTCTGCAGAACGCGGGCCTATCAGGTCAGAGTTACGACCCTGCTCCACACAGGAACCCTGCCCTGCCTGATTCGTTCTTCCCTTGGATATGGAGGGCGCAATGGCCGCACGTGCAGTCTGGAGCGGGGTGATTAAGGTCGCAGAACTGGTCTGTCCCGTGAAAATGTACACGGCCGCGACGACGTCCGACCGCATCTCGCTTCACATGGTCAATCGCAGGACCGGGAACCGGCTGAAGCGGATTTATGTCGATGAGAAGACCGAAAAACCGGTCGAGTCCGAGGACCAGGTCAAGGGCTACGAGAAGAGCCCCGGTCACTATGTCGTCCTCGAGCCGGAGGAAGTCGCGGCTGTCGTGCCGCAAAGCGACAAGACCCTCAATGTCGATGCCTTCATCGGCTGCGACGGGATCGAATCCATCTATTTCGACAAGCCCTACTACCTTCTGCCGGCATCGGACGCGACGGAGGATTCCTTCGTGCTGCTCCGGGAGGCGATGCGGGCACAAAAGGCCGCTGCAGTCGCCCACGCCGTTCTATTCCGCCGCGTGCGGCCTGTGCTGATCCGGGCCCACCGTCAGGGGCTGATCGCAACCACGCTGCAGTTTGACTATGAGGTCCGCTCCCCCTCCGCAGCCTTCAAGGACATCAAGGACCGCAAGATCGATCCGGAAATGCTCGAGCTGGCCAAGTACATCCTCAAGACCAAGGCCGGCGAGTTCGACCCCGCCAAATTCGATGACCGCTATGAAGAGGCGCTGTCGGAAATGGTCCGGGCCAAGATCGAGGGCCGCAAGGTCATTCCGATGAAGCGGCCTGAACCCACCAAGGCCAATGATCTGCTGGAAGCCTTGCGCATGAGTGCCGGCGGCGCCGCCAACGATGCCGCCCCCGCAAAAAAGACGACGGCGAAGAAGAAAACCGTCAAAAAGACCGCCGCCGAGCCAGCCCGCAAGAAAGCCAGCTAGCGGCTCTTGCCCTTGCCGCTCGGCTTGCCTTCAAGGCTCTTCTTGAGCGCTGCCATAAGATCGATGACGTTGGTGGCTGGCGATGCCTCGTCCTCGGGCTCCTGCTTCCGCTTTGGCGCCGTCTTCTTCTTGTCCTTGGACTTGATGAGTTTGAGGAGCTTTTCCTGCACCTCGTCCTTCACCATCGATTCCGACCAGGACGTGGTGCGTTGCTCAATGAGCTTTTCGACCATCGACTGGAGTTTTCCATCCGTCTTGTCCTTGGAGACCTTGTCGAAATAGTCGTCATCGTCGCGCACCTCGTCGCCAAAGCGCAGCGTCCAGAGGATGATGCCCTTGCCCCAGGGCTGCAGCATCACGGCACGCTCGCGGTTGCCGAGGACAAGCCGCGAAATACCCACCACATTGTTCTGCGCCATGGCCTCGCGAATGACCACATAGGCCTCTTCGCCCACGTCATCGGCCGGCAGGATGAAATAGGGACTGTCGAAATAGACCCACTCGATCGTATCGGCCTCGACAAATTCACCGATGTCGATGGTGCGGGTGCTCTCGAGCTGCACAGCCTCGAGATCCTCCTCTTCGAGGATGACATAATCACCCTCACCCTTGGGGTAGCCTCTGGCCTGATCGTCGTCGTCCACCATCTTGCCCGACACCGCGTCGACATAACGCGTGCGGATGCGGTCATTGGTCTTGCGATTGAGGGTGTGGAAACGGACCCTCTCGCCGTCCGAGGTGGCCGGAGCCAGCGTGACCGCACAGGTCACAAGCGACAGCTTCAGATAGCCTCTCCAATAGGGTCTCACGGCCATCGCCACCTCCTTTGATGGAGGTGAAACGCAAGCAACGCCTTGCCGTTCCTGCCGCTATGCCCCGCCAAACCACTTCGCGGACATCTCCGCCTTGAAGCTGTGGTTCTTCACCTTGAGCAGGTGCGTTCGAACCGTCTCGTCGGCCGGACCGCTTCCGGTCGGCAGACGATAGCGCTCGTCGCCAATACTCGCATGAATGACGCCATCCTCGATGAAGTAGATGGCCGTGTGCGTTTCGCCGCCGATCTCAACAGTGACGTCCTGCACCATGTGCTCTCGATCCATGTTGGCCTCCTTTACGCACAACCATCCAAACCGCTGACGTCGGCGAGGTCAAGGAACGCCATTCTAAATGACTACGCGCACGGGAATGGACGCGAAATCGCAACCATGACCGCCTGGGTTCATTGCCAGCCAATAGACTGGAGAGAGACGACGCTGATGAGCCGCGTGGCGCCCCGGAAATCACTGAGAAGACCCCGCTTCTGGGACCAATCGTTTGTCCCCTTGCTGATCGTCCTGATCCTGGCCGGCGTGCTGGTTTTCGTGGTGTTCCGATAGCGAAACCGGGAGGTCGATGCGTCTGCTCGGCTTCAGCGCCGCAAACCGGGCAACCCGCTCAGGAACAGGCAATGTCGGGACCAAAAAATCCTGAGTCGGTTAGACCCCCGCATTTCCTTGAGCCACCTAAAATTGCTGAATCGGTTTTCCAAGGAACTATGAATCGATTTCGATGGCATTCCGAGAATTTTTGAGTTGGCCTTCCAAAGACCCAAATCCACGCAAAAACAGCTATTTTTTCTTTTGAGTATTTCCGTTGCCTAGAGGTCGGAGAGAGTAGTGCTCTCTGATCATCGTCGGGGATAATTCTCTACCCTCGCGCACCCATTCCAAGAAATCAAACGGGTGCGCCACCACTACTGTGGCGCCGTCCGGCCTCTGATGGATGATCGCCGACAGTTGTCGTGCTTTTCCGTCAGGTAGCTTCGCCTGCTGAGTGTCAAAAACCTGAGCTTCTTTGTTCTCGAAATCACGCAGATTGTCGGTGATCAAAAAATCGGCGCCGCCAGCAAGTGCGCCGGCCAAAACTCCAGCATCCTCCAGATCTTTCATCTGAAAGGTTTCAGCCCCGAAATGGACAAATGGGTCAACCTGCTCGGGACCTGCCTGTGCCAGCGAAATGAGGCTGTCGACCACTCTCGCGATGACATTCATCGGCGCTCCTTGCTCTGAAGCCTTCTCCTGGAAAGTGGAAACGACCGCCTTAGGCAGGATAAGTTGAACCGGAACTTCGCCGATCTTCATATTCCGAACGAAACCAACCAGAGTCTGGCTCGAGGTGTCGGTCTTGCCGGCCATCTGCGCCCTGAGGTACTGCACCCAGATATTGACATCGAGGCAAATGCGCATCGCGAGAACTCAGCGGCTTCTTGTCATCGCCGTCGACTGTTCCAGCAACTCCATGTCGGTCAGTTCCCCATCGCCCTCTTGGGCAAAATAGGGGGCAATCTCAGCCATGGCCGCATCAAATTTCGCCCGTGCAATGTAGGCCATCATCTCCCTAGTCATATCTTGGAAAACTTTTGCATTGCTGCGATGAGCTGCCAGCAGGCTATCACGCAAGGGTTTGGGGAAGTCGGAAAACACCAGCAAGGCGTTCTCTACCACGTTGGAAACCGTCCGATTTTCTTCTTCCGCCATGCGCTTGGTAACAGCCGCCAGGTCGTTGTTGACGTTTGCGGACAAAGTCACAGACATCGCAACCTCCATAGAAGTGATGTACTTCTATATCATGTGTGACGCTTAATTTTCAACGCTCGAGGCACCTAGCTTCGTCCCTGCCAAGCTAAGTCTAACGAGCAGGCTAGAAGTGGCCGAAAGAACCCTGTCTGTGGTTCCGAGCGACGAAACGGCGTTCCCTGCCCCTCTATGCCAACCCGCGTGTGTCCTCCACTTGTTGTCGATCGTATAGCAGCCCGCCCTTGACCCCGAGGTCGCGCATCGGCAGCACGCCATTGTCCTCAAGCCATCCGCGCAGCATGTGCCGGCCGATGCCCGAGCGCATGCCGATCTCGTTGACCAAGATGAACCGCCTGGCGAAATCCTTCACTTGTACATATGGCACGGTCTTGTCTGCATTGAGCTTGAAGAGCTCGCCGTCGACCGCGGCGGTGAACACGGGATAGCTTTGAATGCCCAGCGAGAGCCTGGCACTGCCGATCGTGACGTTGTCGATCTCCGGCGTCGGAAGTTCGCCCATGCGGGCCGTGAGGGCCTCCTTGTCGATCTGGGAGGCGCGAACGCATACGGTCTCGGTCAACGACTTGGTCCGCTCGCGATGCACGCCGCTGACGATGTTGCCCCAAAGGATCTGCTCCCATAGGGCGAACCATGGGCGGCGGCCGGCTGGGAACATCAGCATGGCATCGGAGAATGAGATGATCTCGGCGGATTTCTCGGCAAGGGGCGCCGTATCCTGGTAGAAGCCGAACAGATGGTCGAGTTCGGCGCTCGAGAAGCTGACCTCTGCAGACGAAAGCTCGTTTTCGATGCCCTTCGCGAGATTGAAGTAGGAGGCAGTCGCAAAATCCCGCATCGCTTCAACGGGGATGCCCAGGTTGAACGCTGCAGCTTCCTCGGAGATCAGGTCCTTGTACCGCCTGATGATCGGCTCGACCTGCATGCGCAGAAAGACGACCGGCGCCGGGGCTGGGGCGATGCGGTATTTGACGACATCGGGGTGCTGGCCCAAAGCGGTAATGGTCGCAGAAAGGCACACCCTTGGTGAGGACGAAGCCGAGTTGGCCGTCGCAGACCGGGCAGCGATCCAAGAGCATTTCCTTGGTCGACGGATCGAAGCCGAACGGCCGCAGATGCCAGACCGCCCGCACATAAGGAGAAATCCTGAGGGCACGAGGCGACACCCGGCGTGCGGCGGTTTCCCGATGAACCGCCCGCAACTTCGCGCCGAAGAAATCGATGAATTTGCCGCCACCAGTTCGGGCATGGAACAGCGGCGTCAAAAGCCCCTCTTCGGTGCCAAGCACCTTTGCCAGCTGCGACGCCAATTCCACGTCACGCGTCGCCACTGCTTCTGGACGAAGTCCACTGGTCCTGGCCTGAACGAGAACGTCAAGGGCGCGCGGATAGATGTTCACCGAGGAAGCACGAGCGATAAGACCCGACAGGCTTTCGTCCGGAAACGGCGTGATCGAGCGATAGAGGGTCATTCCGCGACACTCATCTCGATGACGCCCATCCTAAAGGGGTTATAGAGGCAGTATTTATTGGGAATGGCGCGAGTGTCGACAGCCATGGCGAGATCTTCGAGGTGCACTCGATCGACGCCGCGGGCCGCTGCATGGAATACTGCTTCCTCGGCAATTCGGGAAGCTAGACCCAGCCTGCCGCCGCACGCCGCCCACATCATGTGTGGAATGCCGCCGCTGAGGAAATCGGATGGCTCGGCCATCAGGCCTTCGCTGAAGATAAGTACCCCCAGTTCACCGCAGAATTCTTCGAATGTCGTTTGGTGATCCTCGTTGCTCCACTGCAGGGGCGAGAAGTCCAGCATTTCCAAATTGCGGTTGGTGAACTGCTCGTCCACCGACAAGTGCACCCTGGCCTCTGGAATGCCGGCGAGGAGCATGGGCACAAGGCCGTGGATCATCATGTTTTTTAGGGCGTCGGTGACTTCGGTTCCTTGGGTCTGAAGCTGCTTGACCTTCTGGTCCTGGATCTTCCTGACCACGCCTTGAGACAGATGCTGGATCTCGTCGAGGATCAACAGTTCGACCCGCTTGTCGGCAAGGTAGTCGTAAACCCGTAGCCTGAGATCCTCGATGTCACCTTTGTGGGCGCGTTCGTCGCCGAGGCGACGGAGGATGTCGGCATACATGGATTTCCGAGTCGCCTTCTCTGTCAGAGTCACGTGGATCACTCTGGTCTGCTTCATGGCGATTTCGCGCACCGGCATGTCGGCGTCGAACAGACCCTCCGAGATCAATTCCGGTACGACATGGTTCTCAACATAGTATTTGATAGCTGTCGATTTGCCGGTGTGGCTGGGCGCGAACAGATCGATGTAGGACTTGTCCTCGAACGGGAATTCTCGGGCTCCGTCCCTCGCACCATCGCAAGCAGCAACCAAGCTTTTGATGCCTGGATGTTCGATCCGCATCGCCTTGAATTTGCCGTTGATCAACCCTCGGCTCAGTGGCTTTGCCATCAATTGGCATCCTTCTTCTTGACCCGGTCCATGATCGCCTTCAGGCGATCAGCGGCGTTCGCGGTTTCCTGCACTGTACCGACGACCTTATCGCTGGGCACGCCAGTGCTATCAGGCAGCTTCTGTTGGATCGGTGCAGATGGCGCCGCGGTCTTGGCGGCCAGGTTCTTTACCCGTGTTTCGACCGCCTTCTTTGTGGCCTTGGCGCCACCGCGACGCGGGCTTTTTGCCGGTACGCGCGGCTTGCTGGTGCGTTCGGCCGCGGTCTCGTGAGGGACGTCGTACTTGTCAGCGTCGATGATCTTTACCGTGTCGCCTGGGATGAGTTCCGGACGCGGGTCGAGCATGGGAGCATGCCTCCGCCGTTCCGCGAACTTGGCTGTGATGGGAGCGTTGCCGATGGCTTCGAGGAATGCCTGCCGTGCCTGAAGTCGATCGGCGGACGAATGGAAGGCCATGTTCTGCTTCTTGGCAAATTCCTTGATCTTGCGCAGCAGATACCAGGACGTTCCCTTGACGTAGTTCGGATCCCAGTTCGGCAGCATGATCTGCCGCCGTTCTTCGGGATGCCAGACATAAACATGGTCGGCATTCCAGCTCGGCGCGGTTACGGTCACGATCACGCTTCGGCTGGACGTCACGCCTTTCCGCTGCGCGCGAACCATACCGAATTTACCGAGATCGGCCAGTAGTTCGGTCGTAGTGCTGGGGTCATGGAAACGCTGGCCACGGATGGAGACGCCTTCGACCGTGAGATAGCAGTCCTCAACATAGCCCATCAGCTTGTCGAGAACGGTGACGTCGTCGCAGACCGGGCGCGTTTTGGCCTCGATGCCCTTTCTCCACCGCATTCCGGCGCCATGCCGATGCCGGAATGCGGTTCGACATGATAGATCGTCGTGACGAACTGCCAGAAGAACTGCTCGATCATCGAGCGCTCATGAACCGCGTCGGCCTGCGGATCCAGATCCAGCAAAGCCCGATCGGTGGGCGTCAAGGGAATACCGCCCTCCAGCCGATGCCAGATGCCCTCGTTCAAGGTGCCAAAGAGCCGCTCGACATAGGCCTTGAACATCGGGATCTTCACCGGTGCCCAGATGACGTCGATATTGGCGGCCTGGCAGCTCGACTTGAAGGACGAACCGACAAATTCCCAGCCGTTGTCGACGATCACGGTCAAGGGCTTTCCATAGCCATCCGTAGCATGCTTGTGAGTGCCGTAACGCTGGATGAGGAAGTCCTTACGCCGCACGACCTGACGCAGGCATTCCATCACGGAGTTGACGCTGGGCGGCTCGAAGGTGAACACGGCGCCGAGCACCATGCGCGAGTAGCAGTCGATGGCTACGGTCAACCAAGGCCGCTCGACCAGGATCGGCTTGCCATACTCGTCGAGGATAACCGCCCACACGTCGAGGCGGGTATGGTCCATCATGACCGTTTCAAGCGGACGGGTGGCTTGGATCGAGCGACCACGTCCGGCAAACTGACGGCGGGCGCGCTGCGGGCCATATTTCTGCTCGTAATTCCAGTAGTTCTCGGCGCCCTTGATCCAGTTGCGGATCGTTTCGTCGTCCGGGTTCAGACAGGCAAGCGTGCGATCGATCAGTTCGCCGGCCTCTTCTCGCTCGTCGAGCAAGGGA
>JAAZLP010000285.1 GCA_012799265.1 Phyllobacteriaceae bacterium
CGGCAAAGGCCAGGCGGATGCGCGACACGGTTTCGATGACGCGGGCCCCGAGCTTGAGGAGCCGCAGCCGCAACGTTGCGAACTCGGCCCTGGCCAGCCGATGGGCTTTCGGCACCGCCTCGCGCAGTGTGAGCATCAGCCAATAGGCGGCGGTGTGCAGCACCAGACGAACCTGGTTGGCGACGGCCGAGCGGCAGGATGTGCGGTCGGAGGCAAGCTGGCTCTTGTGCATCTTGATCAGGTTTTCGGCCTGGCCACGCGCACAGTAGATGACGTCGTAGATGTGCTCGGCGGAACCGTTGCCAAGGTTGGTGACGACGAAGCGGATATCGAGGCCCATCGTGGTCGCCTCGATGCGGGCGCAGGCGCGGCGTTCGGCCTTCCAGGATTTTGCCTTGTAGCGGGTCTCGACATAGCCGCGCAGCACCGGCTTCTGCTCGAGCGCGCGGCGGGTCCGGATATCATCGGCGCTCTCGTCGAGGAGACGCGTCAGGACCTTGTTGCCGGGCAGCCCGAAGACGTAGTCGACGCCATTCTTCTCGCACCATTCCATGACCTCCGCGCGGCCATAGTGGCTGTCGCCACGGATCAGGATGCGGGTCGTTGGCCAGCGGCAACGGATACGCCGGACGAGGCGACGCAGATGGCCGCGGATCTCCTTGCCCGTCGGTGTCTTTCCCGGACGCAGGATCATTGCGACCGGGCGGCTGGTTTCGGCCTCATAGATGTGGATGGGCAGGAAGCAGCGCTCGTCGTGATGGCCATTGAAGAGCGAGAGCTGCTGATGGCCGTGAACGACATCCACCGTGTCGTCGATGTCCAGCGTGATGCTTTCGGGCGGCGTGGCATGGCTCGACAGCCACAGGTCCACCAGCACGCGGCCGAGCCTGATGACGGTCTTGAGGTCAGGCAGATTCTCCAGCCGCGAGCAGGTCGGCTGCGAGCACAGATCCGGCCCGCTGTCGGGCAACCGCCCGCAGGCAAGCTTGAAGGCGGGGTCGCTGCGCAGGAGGTCAAGGTCGTTGGCGTCCTCGTAGCCGCAGGCGATGGCGAAGATGCGGGCGCGCAGAATGTCGGCCATCGCGTGTTTCACGCGCGCCGGATCGCGTGGATCGTGGATCGCCGCGGCCAGCCTGTCGGCCAATTGCAGGCGCCGCTCGGCAGAAGCCAAAAGCACGACCCCACCATCCGAAGAGATGCGCCCTCCATCGAATGCGGCTGCGATCTTCTTGCGTCCGACGGCTGGAAAAGAGAATGGCAAGAACGTATCGTCGGTCATGGCGGGTGTGGCTCGCGCGATGTGGTTGGAAGGATAGGCTTCCACACCCAAATCCTACGCCATATCAATCGCTTAAGCTACATCCGCCAGCCCCTTGCACATGCCGTCATGAATAAGACGGGCTAGGTGCGAAAGCGTACAATGGGTGGAAAGGATGAGGCAGTATCTCTCCCCAATCTCATCCTTTCTCATCCTTTTGTACTAGACTTCGTCAGCTGCAATGATTTACGGCTGGTGATCCATCGCAGTTGATGCGAAGGTTATGTGACGGAATTGGAGGAATCACCGGGCATAAATACCAAGGGGAGCCGGCCCCGGACTGAAACTGTCGACATGAAACGGGAGGATAGAATGTCGGTAGCAGTTAAACACGCATCCGCTCCAGCGTCTCGCAGGCAATTTTTGAAGGGAAG
>JAAZLP010000286.1 GCA_012799265.1 Phyllobacteriaceae bacterium
CCTTTGAGCACGACGATGGCCCTATCACCGTTCGGGCCGGGCGCTACGGCCCTTATGTCAATCAGGGCAAGGTCAACGCGACCATTCCCAAGGACGTAAAGCCGGAAGAAGTGACGCTGGAACAGGCGGTCGAATGGATCGCCGCACGCGCGGCTGTTGCGGGCACCAAGACCAAGAAGGCGCCTGCAAAGAAGGCCGCTGCGAAAAAGCCGGCAGCCAAGACTGCGGCAGCGAAAAAGCCAGCCGCAAAGAAGGCTCCGGCCAAAAAGACCGCCGCAAAGAAGACCGCGGATTCCGAAGACGTTCCGTTCTAGGCACAGACGCTGATGGCCTCCCCCGCAACACGGGGGAGGAACAGACATCCTTAGCCGATCGTGCGCTCGACGAGGCTCAGCCAGTTGTCGAGCGCAATCTTGCGCACCAGCTCTTCGCCATAGCCCTTGCCCAGCAGCGCCTGGAAGAGCTTGGGCACGCCGGTAACGTCCTTGATGACATCCGGCATGGTGGCGCCGTCGAAATCACTGCCAAGGGCAACGCCGTCCTCGCCAAGCGCTTCAACAAGCGCGTCGATGTGGCGAACCATGATGTCCAGCCCGGTATCGGGCAGCATCTTGCCGTCTTCGCGCAGGAAGCCCGTCGCAAAGTTGAGACCGACAATACCCTTGCTCTCGCGAATGGCGGCAAGCTGCCAGTCCGTCAGGTTGCGGGTGCCAGGGCTGATGGCGTGAACATTGGAGTGCGTCGCGACAAGCGGTTTGGTGGAAATGGCTGCCACGTCGCGGAAACCGGCGGCATTGAGATGGCTGAGATCGATCATGACCCCGCGGGCGTCGCAGATGCGAACCAGTTCCTTGCCAGCGTCGGAAAGTCCAGGCCCGATGTCGGGATCAGCATTATGGCGGAAGGGCACGCCAGTGCCGAAGGCATTGGCGCGGCTCCAGGTGATGCCGATGGAGCGTAGGCCCGCAGCGTAAAGGACCTCAAAAGAGCGGAATTCTGTGTCGATCGCTTCCGCGCCTTCGATGTGGAAAATACCTGCGAGCTTTTCCGCGGCGATAGCAGCGCGGATGTCGGCAGCGCTCCGGCAGATGTTGAGCGCACCGGTGCGTTCGAGATCGAGCAGCAGCGCGGCCATGCCGTTGGTGGAATATTGCGCATCGGCGAGGCCGAGTTCTGGCGGCAGTTCGCCCTTGCCGCTGCTTGGACTTGCAGCAACGCTGGCGAGATCGGCTGTCACCGGCGGCGGGAACATGGCGAAGAACCCGCCAACCATCCCGGCCTTCCTGGCGCGAGGCAGATCGATATGACCGTCTTCCGTGCCATTGACAAAGGCGGCGACGCGTTCGGCTCGCGGTTTCTCGAGCAGTCGAAGCAGCGTGTCGTTGTGGCCGTCGAAGAATGGAAAAGTGGTCATGGAATCGCCCTGCTAGGAATGAGCAGGGTAGCGACCAGTACGGTGGGGTAAACCCCTGGTGGCCTCCCCCTCGCGACGGAGGCCAGACAATCAGGCGTCGCTGTGCTCGAAAACGGTCTTGCCACCTACAATGGTGCGCATGACCTTGCCCTGCATGCGGGCGTTTTCGAAGCTGGTATTGCGCGACTTGGACCGAATGCTGCGCTCGGTCACCTGCCATGGATAATCCAGATCGATGAGGATCAGATCTGCCGGGGCGCCCTTGGCTATACGACCGCTCTTGAGGCCAAGAATTTCAGCCGGACGGCTGGTCATGGCGCGCAGGATTGTCAGCAGGTCCACTTCACCCGAATGCACGAGTCGCAGGGCGGCGGCGAGCAGAGTCTCAAGCCCAATGGCGCCCTTGGAGGCTTCGGCGAAGGGCTGGCGCTTGACTTCGGTGTCCTGCGGATCGTGGTCGGAATGGATGGTGTCGATAATGCCGGTGCGCAGCGCTTCGATCATGGCCAACCGGTCTTCCTCACTCCGCAAGGGCGGATTGAGCTTGAAGTAGGTCCGGTAGCGACCGATGTCGTTTTCATTCAGGCAGAGATTGTTGATCGAGATACCAGCGGTAACCTTGGTGTTACGCGCCTTGGCATTCGTCATGATGGAAGCCGAAGCCGCCGCCGAAATCTGCGCCGCGTGATAGCGGACGCCGGTCAGCGCCGCCAATTGCAGGTCGCGCGCCAGCGGGATGGTTTCTGCCTCGCGCGGGATGCCGCGAAGACCGAGCACGGTGGCAAAGAGTCCCGAATTCATCACACCATCGCCCACCAGTTCGGCGTCTGCAGGCAGATGGACAAAGGGCATGTCGAAATTGGCGGCGTAAGCCATGGCGTTGCGCAGCAGCGATGAGGACTGGATCGAACTGCCACCATCGGTAAAGCAGACTGCACCCGCCTCCTTGAGGAGGCCGAATTCAGTCATCTCCTTGCCGGCAAGACCCTTGGTGATCGCGGCAGCAGGCAGGATTCGCGCCGGGGACTGGGCTTCGGCGCGACGAATGAGGAAGTCGACCAAGGCGCCGTCGTCAACCACTGGCGTCGTGTCAGGCATCATCACGAAACTTGTGATGCCACCGGCGACCGCCGCTGCACCGGCCGAGGCGAGGGTTTCGCGATATTCCTTGCCGGGCTCGCCAACAAAGACGCGCATGTCGATGAGACCGGGCGCGAGTACCTTGCCCTCGGCATTGATGACTTCGGCACCCTCGGGCACACCGACCGGCCCATTGAGTGCCACATCGGACACAAGGCCGTCCTCGACCAGAACGGCGCCGATCTGATCCGTACCGGTCGCTGGATCAACAACGCGGGCGTTTTCAATAAGGAGGGGACGGGTCATTGTTCGTTCCTCGCAGCGAGCAGGGCATCCAGCACGGCCATGCGGACGGCAACGCCCATTTCGACCTGATCGGTGATCACAGAGCGCTCGCTGTCGGCGATGGCCGGATCGATCTCGACCCCACGATTCATTGGGCCCGGATGCATGACTATCGCGTCTGGCTTGGCATGGCTGAGCTTGGCTTCGTCGAGGCCGTAGAAGCGGTAATATTCGCGCACGGAAGGGATCATCTTCCCATTGGCGCGTTCGTGCTGCAGCCGCAGCATCATCACCACGTCGACGCCCCTGAGCCCTTCTTCCATGTCGGTGAAGACCTCAGTGGCGAGATTTTCGATACCGGCGGGAAGCAGGGTCTTCGGTGCAATGACCCGCGTACGGACATTGAGCGCGCCCAACAGAAGTAGGTTCGAACGGGCAACGCGCGAGTTGGCGATGTCACCGCAGATGGCGACGGTCAGCCCGGCAAGCGTGCCCTTGTGGTTACGGATGGTGAGAGCGTCGAGCAGGGCCTGAGTGGGATGCTCATGGGCGCCATCGCCTGCATTGACCACTGAACAGCCGACCTTTTGGGCCAGCAGTTCCACGGCGCCGGCCGCCGAGTGCCGCACGATCAGCACGTCCGGCCGCATGGCGTTTAGCGTCGCTGCGGTGTCGATGAGCGTTTCGCCCTTGGTCACCGAGCTCGTCTTGACCGACATATTGACCACCATCGCCCCGAGCCGCTTTCCGGCGATCTCGAAGGACGACTGCGTGCGCGTCGATGGCTCGAAGAAGAGGTTGATCTGGGTCTTGCCGGCCAGCGTGGCCAGCGATTTTCGTTCCTGGCGCGAGACCGAAATCATCTGCTCCGCACGGTCCAGCAAGTCCACGATTTCGTGCTGCTGGAGATCGGCGATGGAAATGAGGTGGCGCTGTTGGAACGGGGGGAAGTCACCGGCACGACCGGATGAAGTAACCTGCGGCATGTCGCATCCCTTGCGATTTGCTGCGGTCTAACCGAGGGGGCAGGGCGCAGCAACCCCACCGAAGTCATTTCGCGCAATAAAAGCCGCGTCGGTTCAGCGCATCCGGTCGAGGGCGCCTTGAAGGATGTAGCTTGCCGCCAGCTTGTCGACCACCTCTGCCCGACGGTCGCGACGCAGGTCCGCATCAATCATCATGCGGGTGACCGCAGATGTGGAAAGGCGCTCGTCCCAGAAGGCAATCGGCAGATTGACCTTGGGGATCAGGTTACGGGCGAAGGCGCGGGTCGACTGAGCACGCGGGCCTTCAGTGCCATCCATGTTGAGCGGGAGACCGAGAATCAGGGCCACCACCTGGTTCTGGTTGATCAGCTCGATGAGCCGCTCGGCGTCCTGGGTGAACTTGGTCCGCTTGATGGTTTCGAGCGGAGTGGCCGAATAACGCATGCCGTCCGAAATCGCGACGCCAATGGTCTTGGTGCCCAGATCAAGGCCGAGAATCTTGCCCGTTGGGGGGATGGCGGCGAGAGGATTTTCGAATTCGGACACGCTTCACTCGCTGGACAGGTCAAAAACGTCCTATAGGCTCACCAACCGAATTTTGCGACTGAAAAGGCCCCGGATGAAAATCACCTGGTTCAGCAATACCGCGTTCCGCATCCATATCGGTGGTCAGATCCTGGTTGTGGACGCCGATCAGGCGCCGAAGGAGGTGGAACCCAAGGAACTGCTGAGCGGTGCCGATCTTGTGGTGAGGCTGGCGGAGGAGCATCCACAGGCTGAAGGGCCAACTTGGTCGCCTCGTCCGCCAGAACGCCTGCTGGATGCCGGTGAGTCGGGTCGACCTCTGGCCGTATGGGGTATTGGCACCGGATCTTTGCTGATCGACGCCGACGCTGATCATCCGCTTCTACTTCTTGCGGGCGAGGTTCCAAATCTCGGTCGGTGGATGGAGCAGGGGGTAGTGATATTGGCGGACGGCGATCTGGCCGCTCGGGCGAGTCGGCTTTTGGAGGAGCGCACGCCACGGTTGATCGCTCTGGCTGGTGACGAAGTCGAGGTCAGTGCCGCGTTCGATGCGGTGCGTGACCGGCTGGATGGGGCAGGGCTCATTGCACTGGAGGCCGGCATGGCGGTCGAAGTCTGACTGCGGCGCCATTTTCGTTGTCTTTTATACCAGACGATTGCTAATACGGGCCGAATACGCCTTTCTCGCTGGAGTTTGCCATGTCTGTCGACGCCGCCACCGTCAAGCGCATCGGGCGCCTCGCCCGTATCCGTATCGAGGAGGACGAAGTCGCCGGCTATCAAAGCGAGATCAATGCCATTCTCGGCTTTGTCGAGCAGCTCTCGGAAGTCGATGTCGACGGCGTTGAGCCGATGACTTCGGTGACCCCGATGACGCTGCGCCGTCGCGATGACGTGGTGACCGACGGCAATTATGCCGAAAAGATCGTCTCCAATGCGCCGCTTACCGAAGACAACTTCTTCATGGTTCCCAAGGTGGTTGAGTAGCGATGGCCGTTTCCATCGCCATCGAAACGCCCTTGCAGGACGATGTGCGTGAGCTGGTGCGCCAGCTCAACGACCATTTGATGCCGCTGTCGCCGCCGGAATTCCAGTTCAAGATGACCGTCGAACAGATGGCCGATTCCGACACGACGCTGTTCGTTGCGCGGGACGACGCTGGCAAGGCCGTGGGCATGGGGGCGCTGAAGGTGCACGGCCCGGAACTGGGTGAAGTCAAGCGGATGTTCACGCTGCCTGAGGTGCGTGGCCAACGCGTGGGGCGCCTTCTGCTGGAGCGGATCGTTGATCTCGCCCGTGAGCGGAACCTGCCGGTGGTGATGCTGGAAACCGGCACCGGCGACGGTATGGCTGGCGCACATCGCCTCTACACCCGTTTTGGCTTTGCCGAACGCGGGCCTTTCCTGGACTATCCGGACAGCCCCTGGTCCGCCTTTTTCGAATTGAACCTGTCTGCTCCGGCGGCTGTGGCCTGACGGGCCCGGCGCCGTGATGAATGAGAGTATGTAGCTTGACTGATCTGACCAAACTCAGCCTCGCAGAAGCCCGCAAGGGCCTCAAGGACAAGAGCTTTACTGCGCTTGAACTGACCGATGCCTATCTGGGCGCGATTGATGCCGCCAACCCGGCGCTCAATGCCTATATCGTGACAACGCCTGACCAGGCGCGCGACATGGCCAAGGCCAGCGACGAAAAGCTCGCCAAGGGCGAGGCCGGCCTGCTGGAAGGCGTCCCGCTGGGCGTGAAGGACCTCTTCGCGACCAAGGGCGTGCACACCCAGGCCTGCAGCCACATCCTCGACGGCTTCAAGCCGGAATACGAATCCACCGTTACCGCCAATCTCTGGCGCGACGGTGCGGTCATGCTGGGCAAGCTCAACATGGACGAATTCGCCATGGGCTCGTCCAACGAGACCTCCTATTACGGCCCGGTGGTCAACCCGCACCGCGCGGAAGGCTCTGACGCCAAACTGGTGGCTGGTGGTTCCTCGGGTGGTTCCGCTTCTGCTGTGGCCGCCTGGCTCTGCGCTGGTGCTACCGCAACGGACACCGGCGGATCGATCCGTCAGCCCGCCGCGTTCACCGGTACGGTGGGCATCAAGCCGACCTATGGCCGCGCCTCCCGCTGGGGCACGGTGGCCTATGCTTCCTCGCTCGATCAGGCTGGCCCGATCGCTCGCACCGTGGAAGATGCTGCGCTGATGCTGCAGTCCATGTCGGGCTTTGATCCCAAGGATTCGACTAGCGTTGACCTGCCGGTGCCGGATTTCGCCGCGGCCGTCGAACGCGGCGTGAAGGGGCTCACCATCGGCGTGCCCAAGGAATACCGCATGGATGGCATGCCGGCCGAGATCGAAAAGCTCTGGCAGCAGGGTCTCGAATGGCTCAAGGCCGAAGGCGCGGCCGTCAAGGACATCTCGCTGCCGCACACCAAATACGCCCTGCCGGCCTATTACGTCGTGTCGCCCGCTGAAGCCTCGTCCAACCTCGCCCGCTATGACGGTGTGAAGTACGGGCTGCGCGTTTCGGGCAAAGACATCACCGACATGTATGAGCTGACCCGCGCTGCCGGTTTTGGCCGCGAAGTGAAGCGCCGCATCATGATCGGCACCTATGTGCTGTCGGCTGGCTATTATGACGCTTATTATGTCCGCGCCCAGAAGGTCCGCACGCTGATCAAGAAGGACTTTGAGGACGCCTTCAACGGTGGCGTCGATGCGATCCTCACTCCGGCCACGCCGTCTTCGGCCTTTGCCATTGGCGATGAGACCCTGGCTGCCGATCCGGTCGCCATGTATCTCAACGACATCTTCACCGTGACGGTGAACATGGCGGGTCTCCCGGGCATCGCATTGCCGGCTGGCAAGGATGAAAAGGGTTTGCCGCTGGGCCTGCAGCTGATTGGCAAGCCATTTGACGAAGAAACGCTCTTTGCCGCCGCGCGCGTCATCGAAAAGAGCGCCGGTGGCGACTTCGCGCCCAAGCGCTGGTGGTAAGCCGTAACCTGTTACGCGGCCGGTGGCGCTTGATTGCGCCGCCGTTCCGCATTATTTGCGGCCAATGCACA
>JAAZLP010000287.1 GCA_012799265.1 Phyllobacteriaceae bacterium
AGGATATCAGCGGATAACTGACGACACAGTCATCTCGTATGAATCCGTCGCCGCCCTTGGCCACTCTGGCCACGAATTCGTGGCCCAGAACCAAGGGTGCTCTGGATTGTGGATGGGCGCCCTGGTAGATGGCAAGATCGGTTCCGCAGGTCCGCAGGCCTCAATATCAAGCGGGACGCCGTTGCCGCCGGGCGACGGAACTTCACGAACCTCGGCCCTGAGAGGTTGCAATACAAGACGGCTTTCATAGGGCTTCCTTGGCTGGATGGTAACGGCCCGATTGTTCTTGCAGTTACCCATATGTCTCGGATGATGGTGTTTCGGCGATGCGAGCGCCTTCGACAAGATCGGCGAGGCGGGAGAGGCCGCGCCATATGACGGTGGTTCCTGGTGGCGCATCGGAGGTCCGATCGAGATAGCCGCCGAGCCGCGCGACGAGTCTGACATAGAAATCGAGGTCACGCGGAAGCTTTTGCTTGCTCTCGGGCGCTGTGCGCTCGAGCAGTTGGCGTTCGGCGTCGGTGAAGACGGCAGCAGGCGATGCTTTCGGCACCTCTCGGCCGAGCATCGTCATCCATGACACGCGCCAGGACACGACGCAGCACAACGCGATACAGTTTGCCAGTCGATCAGCCGTGGCCAGGCGCAGCTCTTCGATCCGGCACCCGGTCTTCAGGGTCCGGAAGAATGTCTCGATCTTCCAGCGCAGCGCATACCATTGGAGCTTGTGGATTGCGTCCGCGTGGGTCGCCACCGGCAAGTTCGTGATCAGCTTCCAGAAGACGGGCACCCGGCCTTCCGGCGGGTCAAGCTCCTCGGCATGGATGATCTGAAGATTCTGATGCCGGTATTTCCGCTGCTTTCCGATCGGCGGGCGGACCGTCATTGTAGCGTGCCGGACCGAGAGCACGGCGCAATGATCCTTGCCCTGCGCATCGCGGAACCGGACCTCGTGGGTGCCGCTGGACTGCACCTCTGCCATCACCTTGGCAATGGTCGTGCCGCCATCCTCCGCCAGACGGTCGACGCAGCTGCGGACGAGGAACCCGGTCCCGAGTTCTTCGGACAGGCAGTAGAGTTCGTATATGTCGCTTTCCCGATCACCGATATGCACGCAGCGCTCTGGCACCCCTGTCAGTTCGGTGGACAGGCGCAGATTGTCGAGCCAGCGCATGCTTTCCTTCTGTTCGATCGGCACCCGGGTCGGATTGATCTTCCGTTTAAGAGCGGCGGTTCCCTTGAACTTGCTGCGCGACCAGAACTTGGCCGCCGTCAGGCCGAGCGGCAGCCCATCCGGCGTGATGGCCATGCTGGCATGCATCAAAAGCCCGCAGACCGCATGTTTCTGATAGCGACCTTCCTTCAGCTTGCGTCCAGTCGACACCGTCGTGAACCCCACCTTCTCCGGAGCCGAACGCTTGAAGGAGAATTCCGTGGTGTCCTGCAGGATCAGGATGGGACCATCGGTTGCCCGGATGCGCAGGGCAGAGGCAGCGAAATGGCCCTCGAGGATCTTGTCCTCGCTGACATTGCCGTTAGCAAAGAAGCGGTAGGCGGCCTTGGTATTCGACCAGTCCTGGAATGCCGTCGGCAGCGATTTTCCCGGCCGTTCCCCGAGGGCCTCGAGCATTGCCTCAAGCCGCCTGTTCAGCCTGACATCTCCCAGATCGCATCCGGCCGTTTCCGTTTCCACCCAACTCTGTCCCATGTCTGCACCTCAATTATTCGGTGCCACATGACGAATCATGATCGCTTGTGCTCAGGCAAGGCCAAGTCTGGTGGGTGAATCAATTCGCCGCACCACTTGTGGGTAACTGCAAGACGATTTCCGCCCCATCCCAATACAAGAGCTTCAATCTGTCGCCTCGCCGACCGCGGAACGCAAACACCGCACCGCCTGCCGGCTTCTGGCGCAACTGATCCTGCCCGGCGGGACTGACAGCGCTGCCATCGTCGGCAGCCGTCAGAAGCTCTCGGCCATGCAGACCGACTTCGCCAAGGCCGTAGGAGTCTCCCACGGCCTCCAGCGCGGACTGGAAGGCTCCAGGGCCACCTATGAGCGGGTCCAGAGGGATCCTATGCCCATATCAGCGCCACAGAGGCCTCTGTGAGCCTCCCAGAGCGCCAGAGAGGCGGTTTCATGGGGAGCGGGCGGGAAACCCGACATGGAATGGCGCCAGAGGGCCTCTGACGCCGCCTCAGAGGCCC
>JAAZLP010000016.1 GCA_012799265.1 Phyllobacteriaceae bacterium
ACGGCGGAGGGGGGCTGGTCCTCCAATATTTCTGAAACGCCGTCTGGCCCATCGGATTTCTACTTCCGCCATGACCACGCGCTCTCGCTCCGCGGCTCTCTGGGCACCCTCGAATGGCAGGCGGGGCTGCAACTAGACCAGACCCGCTATGTCTCTCATCGCGGCGAGGACGATCTGGAGATTTCCGGCGGGCTGGAAGTGGCGCTGCCGCTGTCGCCCAATATGCAGTTGCGTCTCGGCTATGCGGCGACGCGCGAATGGTCGGGCACCATTGCCGATTTTGGCGGGTTCATGGTTGACGTGTCGGGAACCAATACCGATCACGAGATGCTGGCTGAGCTGATCATCACCGGGTCCGGACGTGCGCTGGTTTTCGGCGTCGATGCTCTTCTCGAACGTCCGGGCGACAGCACGCTCGGGGCCTTGCCGATCCCGCCTCTACGGCTGGCCCCAGAGGTGAACTCGGTCACGGTCCGGCTGGATGGCGAACTGGCCCTCAGCGAGCAACTGGTCGCGCTCGGGCGCGGCCATGCCTATGTCGTCAATATCCCCGATCTTGATCAGATACTTTATCTCCGTGAGCCGACCAGTGGTCTCCGATTGGCGGGTGGTCTTAAATATCTCTCGGAGGGATTTGCCGTCACTGGCTATCTCGGCGCCGATACGGTTTCGCCCATGAATGCGCCCGACCTCATGGAAATCCGGCCCTATGCCGAACTTACGGCCGACCTGGTCTTGCGTGATGGGTTCGACGCCAGCTTCCGCGGAAGCTGGGGGATCGGACGCGACAATCCCCTCGATGGCGTCGCCTCGGCCCAGCTCGATACCGAGGTCGCCGTGCGCCTCGCCTTGCATGAGCGCGCGACGCTCTCGGCCCAGGCAGGGCTAAGCCGCGAGGCCGGAATTTATTCGCCCCATCTCGAGCGCTGGAGCCGCTCCATTGGCGCGGGTCTGACCGTCGCGCTCAGTGAAAATTTCAGCGTCAATCTCGGTGCCCACCAGCAATGGGTCGAGGAGATGGGCGGTAGCGACTACACCGTTTCGAGCATCAATCTCGGCGTCACCGGGCAGATCTGACCCGCGCCGATCACAAATGATTTCCCGCCCCTGGCTTCGGGAACCGGTGCACCCCTTTGTCGTTCCTCAGGCGACCCGCTCAATGGCGGGGGCTAGTCTGACGGAACGCCAACAGAGCCTCCGTCTTATGATCGGCGGCCGGCGGTAAAGGTTGACGCTCCTTTACATGCTGCCCCGTAGGGGCGCGAAACTCAGGTTTCGCGCCCTGTTTGTTAGCATCTCCCCCGAAGCATTGGGGACGGGGTCCCCGAGATCCCCTCTCCTTGGGCAATAATCAAACCGTCGCGACGCGCAAAGCCGGAATCCACCTGTCTGCGATTGGTCTCCGTCTCGCCGACAACGCCGTAGGTAAGGATATGCCGCAGTTGACCGTCTTCCACGCGCATTACAGACCCATAGATGGGTGATGTCCTTGCCAGCATCAGCAGATCGCCCGCAGCGAGACGCGTGGCGGTTGGCCGATGCATTATCTCTTCGGTGAGCACGACATAGTCGTATTCCTGCGGCGGACCCTCCTGGCCACGGGTCGCAACCCGCAAGGTCTTTTCATCCGGGAATGACAGGTTATGGATGGCGGGGCATTCGCTCCAGTCACCCTCGAACGCCGTGATATCTGCGGGGGGCTGTTCCACGCGCCCGCCGTCGCACGCATCCAGATGAACATCGATCGTCCAGTGATCGTCGACTGCTGCGGTAAACATTCGGCCGTCGAGGTCATCTCGTCCGAATTCGGGCACGTTGATCTCAATCGTGGTGCCGCGGGTATTTTCTTCACCCCAGAGGTGGAAGACCTTCATCTCGCCGCTGAGCCCGCCCCTGTCGTCAAAGGCCAGCCTTGCGCGATCTGGGCGGCGGGATTTGCTATTGTCCTGCGTGTGCCAGCTGAGGTTGAGGACGATCCGCGCCTCGTCATAGATGGCCGTACCGGAAGCAATTTCCTCGCTATCGAGCCCGGACATGAGCGGTTGGCGAACGATCCTGAATTTACAGGTGCCGCCCCAATCTCAAAAGCGTCGGGCAGTTGAATCGAATTTGAATGCGGATGGAAAGAGCACATTTCCGACACGACATAGTGAGCGGATTTTGGGGGAAACAAAGTCGGCAAGCGTGATTGGCCTTTGCTTTCAACCGCAGAGGAGACGAGTGATGAAGCCTTTCGCAACGCTAGTTTTGTCGGCTGCCTTATTGGGTGGGTCGGCGTTTCCCGCCTCCGCCCAATCCCTGCTGGGGATCATTGGCGGCAAAGATGATTCCGCGCTGATCACCTTGGGGTCGGGGGAAGCCGGCTCTTCCGGCCTGGTCAATCTCGGGCTTGGTGGCGGGGGCGGCAATGTCCTTGATGCCAATGTCGGTGGCCGCAACACGGCCGCTGCCAATGTGAGCGCAGGCTCCGGCGGTGTCTCGGCCAACGTCAATGTTCTCAACGACACCGTGACAACTGACGTCCAGATTGGCGGGGGATCGCTGGCCAATGTCGATGTTGGCATTGGCGGAGGCACCGTAGTCGATATTGGTATCGGCGGCGGTGGCGGTGGCGGTGGCAATGGTGGTGGCAACGGCGGCGGTAATGGCGGCGGCGGTAACGGCGGTGGGGTGGTCATCCCCGGCGGCTTTGCCTCGACCGGCAGCAGTTCCGGTTCTTCCGCAGCCTCCTGCCAGGGCCTTTCCAACGCACAGTTGGAGCGCCTCTTGCGCGATACCCGCATTGACGGTTCCTGGAACCGCGCCAGCGGCGTCAATCTCCAGCGCGTTCCGCTTTGCCCCGAGCAGATCGCATGGCTCCGCAACAACGGCGTCTTTGGCGGTCAGCTATCCCAGGCTGTTGCTTCCGACGAACTGCTCTCCGCATCGCTCCGCCGCGCCTCGACTGATCCCAGTCGCGTCGTTGCGGTCCAGCGCAAGGGCAGTCAGCTGACGGTATACGTCTACTGATCCCAGGCCGGCCCCAAAATGGGGCCGGTCCTGTTTTTGTGGCAATTTTCACAAAATCGCTGATGAAAATCACAGCTCAATGCACACTAAATATGCATAAAAGAAAAATGGCGAAAATTTAGACGGTTTTTCTTGCCAGCGGTCCAAAGTTGCGTTTGATTTCCTCCCAGACCAAAATCTGGGGTGTCAAAAACATGCTTCTCCGTCGATCTTTCGCTGCCTCTATGGCGCTGGCGTCCGGCCTGACCTTGGCTATCGCAATGCCGGCCTTTGCACAGACCGATATCAAGTTCACGCTGGACTGGCGCTTTGAGGGGCCGGCTGCGGGCTTCCTCTTGGCTCAGGACAATGGCTACTTCGCCGAAGAAGGTCTCAATGTCTCGTTCGACATCGGCAATGGCTCAGTGGAAGTGATCCCGCGCGTCGCTACCGGTGCCTATCAGATGGGCTTTGGCGATATAAATTCGCTGATCAAGTTCCTCGATGAAGACGCCAGCCAGCCGATCGAGGCTGTGATGATGGTCTATGATAAGCCCGTCTTCTCGGTCATCGGTCGCAAGTCACAGGGCATCACCGACGATCCGAAATCGCTCGAAGGCAAGAAGCTTGGCGCGCCGCCGCCGGATGGTGCCTTTGCCCAGTGGCCGGCCTTTGTGGAAGCTGCCGGTCTCGACACCTCGGGCATCACGCTCGAATCAATCGGCTTCCCGGTCCGCGAGCCCATGCTGGCGTCGGGTGACGTCGATGGCGTCTTCGGCTTTGCCTTCTCGGTGATCCTCAACCTCAAGGCCAATGGCGTGCCGGACGAGGACATTTCCACCATCCTCTTCGCCGATCACGGGCTCAACCTTTACGGCAATGCCGTCATGGTCAACGAGGCCTTCGCCGAGGAAAACCCGGAAGCGGTCAAGGGCGTGCTGCGCGCGCTGGCCAAGGGTTTTGCCGATGCGGTTGCTGATCCGGCTGCCGGTGCCGCCGCCGTTCTCGCCCGCAACGAGACGCTCGACATCAACACCGAAACCGCGCGCCTGACCATGGCCAACGACATGAATATCAAGACGCCTTACGTCGTTGAAAACGGCTTTGGCGGCGTCGATCCGGAGCGCCTGGCCGCGTCCATCGAAAGTCTCAAAATCTCCATGGGCCTCAAGGGCAATGTCACTGCCGACGATATTTTCGACGCGCAGTATCTGCCGCCGGTGGAAGAGCGCCAGCTCCCGTAAGGGGCGACGCCAACAAGCTACCCGGGCGCCAGGGACGCCCGGGAAATCCGCTCCGAGCACTGCGTCTGAGGGAACGGGCGTTGCTCGGAGCGGTACTCCTCACAAAGAATAGTTTCGGAGCCGCGATGACTCCCCTCGTTTCCATCGAAAATGTCGACATGCGCTATGGCGGGCCGGATGGCACGCTGGCGGTGAGCGGCCTCAATCTCAAGATCAACCGGGGCGAGTTCATCGCCGTTGTCGGCCCCTCGGGCTGCGGCAAGTCCACGCTGATGAAACTGACCACCGGGCTCCATATCCCGCAGTCGGGCGTCGTCATTGTCGGCAATGAGCAGGTGACCAAGCCGGTCTCGATTGTCGGCATGGCCTTCCAGAACCCCACCATGTTCCCCTGGCGCACGACGCTGGAAAACATCCTCCTGCCGCTCGAAATCGTCGAACGCCATCGCCATCGCCTGCGCCGCCACAAGGCAGAATATGTCGCCAAGGCGGAGAAGCTGCTCGAAACCGTGGGTCTCAAAGGCTTTGGCGACAAATATCCCTGGCAGCTTTCCGGCGGCATGCAGCAGCGCGCCAATCTCTGCCGCGCGCTCATCCATGAGCCTGAACTGCTGATGCTCGACGAGCCTTTTGGCGCGCTTGATGCCTTTACCCGCGAAGAACTCTGGTGCGTCATCCGCGATCTGCATGCAACGCAGGATGTGACCATCGTCCTCGTCACCCATGACCTGCGCGAAAGCGTCTTCCTCGCCGACAAAGTGGTGGTGATGAGCGCGCGGCCGGGCAGGGTGATCTCGGAAAATGTGGTGCCCTTCGAGCGGCCCCGCCAGCTCGAGCTGCTCTACGATCCGGCCTTCAATGAAATGGTGCAGCGCCTGCATGGCGAGATCGCCACGGCGAGGTCGGCAGCATGAGCACCAATCCTTCCGCGTCCCGTCCGCCGTTCAAGATCAACTGGGTGCGCCTCGCGCCCTTGCTCTACACCATCGGGCTCTTCGTCATCTGGGAAATCGGCGTCCGCCTCTCCGGCCTGCCGCATACCATCCTGCCAACGCCGACCCGTATCTTTGAAGCCATCGTCCAGTATTGGTCACCGATCTGGAAAAACTCGATGCAGACGCTCTATACGACCGTCCTCGGCTTCCTTATCGCCGTCGTTGCCGGCCTCGGCATTGGCCTCTTCATCGGCTGGTCGAAAACCATCTATGCCGGGCTCTACCCGATCATGGTGGGCTTCAATGCCATCCCCAAGGTTGCGCTGGTCCCGATCCTCGTCATCTGGTTTGGCATCGGCACGGTGCCGGCCGTGCTGACCGCGTTCCTGATTTCCTTCTTCCCCATCGTGGTCAATGTCGCGACTGGTCTGGCCACTATCGAGCCGGAAACCGAGGACGTCCTGCGCGCACTCGGGGCCAAAAAGCTCGATATCATGCTCAAGGTCGGTATTCCGCGGTCCATGCCCTATTTCTTCGGCTCGCTGAAGGTTGCGATCACGCTCGCATTTGTCGGCTCGGTGGTCAGCGAAACAGTCGCGTCCAATAATGGCTTGGGGCAAATGATGGCGTCGGCGCAGTCCAACTTCAACGTGCCGCTCGTCTTTGCGGGCCTCCTCATGCTCGCGGTCGAAGGCATCGCCATGTATGCCCTCATGGCCTGGGTCGAAAAGCGCATGACCGGTTGGGCCCATCGCTCCACCATGGCCCACTAGAGACGTTTGGCCCGGCTGATGAGGCGGGGCCAAATAGCGCTACGGAGCAGGGGCCGGCTCAATGACGGCGCAAAGCACCCGGTCGCCGGAATTGCCGGAGGGGTCCGTTACCTGATCGTCGGCCGCCGCATGGATGATCACCGCGGTGCCGTCCTCGTCATAGACATAGCCATCCTCACCTTCGACCAACGAGACGGTGCTGGTGGTGAGGTCGAACTCGGTCAAGCCCTCGGCAGTGGCAGTGATGTTGGGCAGATCGCCCGCGTGGGGACCTTCTGGATTTTCGAGGCCGTGCTGATGGTCGGCTGGATTGAAATGGCCGCCAGCGCTTTCGAACTTTGCGGCGGCATCGCAGTTGCCCGTCTCATGGAAGTGGATGCCATGCTCGCCTTCGGTGATACCGGAGGCACCGCCTGTGAGCCGGACGCCCCCTTCGGTCTGGGTCAGCATGATCATGCCAGCTTCAACACCGTCGACGTTGATTAAAGTGCCGCCCGCTTCCTGGGCCAGTGTCGGGGTGGCCAGAAGCATGCTGGCCAGCGAGATTTTGAGAAGAGTGTGCATGGGAAATCTCCGTGTTGCCGTGCCGGGCAACGACGGAGGCACCATGGCGTTCCGGCATTTGCTGTTGATCCTTTGTGATCTCTTGCCTTGCCGGGACGTAGCCGTGACAATGGCGCGAACTGTTTCGGGAGGGTGGGTTCAGTGGCCGACAGCAGTCATATCGTCGGGGGCGGCCCCAAAAAGGTTCTCTATACGCTTTCCACCATCGGCAAGATGGGGGTGGGCAAGGCTGCCAAGGCGCTGACCGCCAAGAATACCTGCAAGGCCTGCGCCTATGGCATGGGCGGTCAGCATGGCGGCATGACCAATGAACTCGATGAGTTTCCCTCGGTCTGCAACAAGTCCGTGCAGGCGCAGTCGACCGATATTCAGCCGCCGATCCCCGAGCCGATTTTCGAGCACACGATTGACGATCTCGCCGAGCTGACCGGTCGCGAGATGGAACGCCTTGGCCGCCTCGGTACGCCCATCTTCCGCCGCGCCGGGTCTAACCGGTTTGAGCCGCTGGATTGGGATAGCGCGCTGGAACACGCCGCCCACCGCCT
>JAAZLP010000288.1 GCA_012799265.1 Phyllobacteriaceae bacterium
ACCGCTTCGGCGACCTGTACCGGTGCGACTCCGCGCGGGTCGCGCAGGGGCAGCGGCACATTGATGCCGTTGATTTCCATGACGGACCGATTGCCACCATCCGCTGTTGTCGTGACTTTCACCGCGCCGTCAGCGACAGGACGAGCCTGACAGCTGGACGACTTGTCGAAGGCGTTACGATAGGCAAAGGCGGTCGGCAGCGAGGTATAGGGCGATCCGTTGATGGACCGCATCTGCTCCGGCTCCTGACCGGGATTGTCGTAATAGTAGAGTTCTACGGGCGTTGACGGACACATCTGCTGGCAGGTCTGGGCGTCCGTGCTGAGATAGTCCGTTACCGTGGAATAGCTGATCGGCCAGAAATAGCCGTCCGACAGGCGTACGCAGACGGTGCGGATGGTCTGGTAACCCTGATAGCCCCAGTAGTCGCCGCCATCGATGAAGTCGCCATCGGTGAAATCTTCCTCGGACGTGGTGCCGAAGATGCGCTCGAAAATGTTGCGACGGTCCTGGGTGAATGTGGCGTTGGAACCGCGGTCGCAGCGGAAGCGGGCCATTTCCTGCAGGATTGCTTCGCGCTGCTGGGCGACAGCGTTACCGGTTTCGACCGATTGGGCGACGGACGCATATTGGGCACGGAGGTCGAGAACCTGGCGGGCGATGCCCTGGCACTGCGGCGTCAGTACCCGACCGGCGCGCGCATCATCATTGCAGCCCTGACGGATATACTGGCTCTCTGCGTTCTGCACCTGGCGCTGCAACTGACGCGCAGCATTGGTGGAATTTCCCACCTGGCGAAAATCGGCATTACGATCAAACTGCGCGAGCGCGGCCTGCAATTGCTGGCACTGGGCGGCCTGGGCATAGGCCGCGTCCACGTTCATGCCAAACATGATGGCCGAAAGCACCAGGAGCGCGAGGGCGCGGAGGCCGGTCAAAGTGAAAGTCACCAGATATTCCCGTTCATGGGCTGCAATCGGGCAGCCATTCCGGGCTTAAGCCATCTATGCGAAGAGTGGCAAGACTATAGCGGCGCGCTTCCGTGCATGGTAGCGCCCTGGGATAATTTCGATCAGAAGTGACGCAACGAAGTCACGAGGAGACGACACTATGAAGCTGGCAACCTTGCGCAATGGCCGCCCGGATGGGCAGCTGGTCGTGGTTTCAGCCGATCTCGGTCGCTATGTGGCTGCTGGTCGCATCGCGCCGAACCTCCAGGTGGCGCTGGATGACTGGGAAACAGCCGCGCCGCTGCTGGCGGAACTTTCCAGCCAGCTTGATGCCGGTGCCATTGCGGGCCAGCCTTTCGACCCGGCGCTGGCCCTGGCGCCCTTGCCCCGTGCCTATCAGTGGATCGACGGCTCAGGCTATATGAGCCACCTCGAACGCGTTCGCTCGCTCAAGGGCAGCAAGGACGAGGAACTGCAATCGGTGCGCCCGCTCATCTATCAGGGGGGCTCTGATTCGCTCTCGGCACCCCATGACCCGATACTCGTTCCTTCAGACGATCTGGCGCTCGATTTTGAGGCCGAGGTCGGCGTCATTACCGGCCCGGTGCCCATGGGCGCGACCAAGGAGCAGGCCGCCGCCGCCATCCGCCTCGTCACCATTCTTAATGATGTGTCCCTGCGCAAACTCGTCGTCGACGACCTGCAGAACGGTTTCGGGTTCTTTCACGCCAAGCCGTCCACATCCTTTGCGCCGGTTGTGATCACGCCGGATAGCCTCGGCGCGTCCTGGAGCGACAATCGCCTTCATTTGCCCGTCCGGGTCGAGGTCAACGGCACCCTCTACGGCCAGCCAAATGCGGGGATCGGTGTTCAATTCGACCTGGCGGATCTCATTGTCGAGGCTGCTCGTACCCGTCGCCTGGCCGCCGGCACGATCATCGGCGGTGGCACTGTGTCCAACGCACATGACGAGACCTTGCCGATCAAGCGCGACGGCATCGGCTTTGGTTGTATCGCCGAAGCGCGCACCGCCGAAAAAGCCAAGTTCGGCAGAGCCAGGACCGGCTTCCTCAAATCGGGTGATCAACTGCGTATTGGGGCAATAGATGCCTCTGGCCGCAGCGTTTTCGGCGACATGGATCAGAAGGTGCAGCTGCTTAAAGGGCGCCGGTAACAATCTCGTCACTGTATTGGGCGCGGTCTCTCGGCGTGCCACTGTCACCATCTCGGTGGGCGACGCTGTGATGCCGCTACGGTGGTGTCGGGGGCGCTGGGTCGCCTGAGCCGGGAAAATTCATGTCGCCTCCAAAGCGATTGGGCGGCCTTCGGGCCGCCCTTTTTGTTTTCCGCTTGATTTCCCGCCTTGGCGAGGCCAATGTCCGCGCCATGAAGACCAAGTGCACCATTACCGCCTGCATTATTAGCTGCTAACCACGCGTTGGCGGAGCAGTCTTCTTCATCCCGAATGTTGCAAGGATAGAGGCCTCCGTCAGGGCCCAAATGTGTCTGGCAACAGGGACTATCCATGACGACGGCAAAGCCGCGAATTTCGCTCTACAACACGCTCACCCGCACCAAGGCGCCATTCGAGCCCATGGATGCGAAAAATGTGCGGATGTATGTCTGCGGCCCTACCGTTTATGACTTTGCCCATATCGGCAATGCGCGCCCTGTTATCGTCTTTGACGTGCTCTTCCGGCTGCTGCGCCATGTTTATGGCGCCGAGCATGTGACCTATGTCCGCAACATCACGGACGTGGATGACAAGATCAACGCGCGCGCCCTGCGAGACTTCCCCCACCTCCCGCTCAATGAAGCGATCCGCCGCGTCACGGAAAAGACCGAAGCCCAGTTCCTGTCCGACGTGAAGGCGCTCGGCACCCTGGAGCCAACCGTCCAGCCACGCGCGACCGACAATATCGAACAGATGCAGACGCTGATCAGCGCGCTTCTGGATCGGGGCCACGCCTATAACGCCAATGGCGAAGTGCTCTTTCGCACCCGGTCGATGGAGGATTATGGCCAGCTTTCCGGCCGCAACCTCGAAGACAATCTGGCGGGTGCGCGCATCGCCGTTGAGGCCCACAAGGAAGACCCGGCAGATTTCGTGCTCTGGAAGCAGTCATCCGAGACCGAACCGGGCTGGGACAGCCCATGGGGCCGCGGCCGTCCGGGCTGGCATATCGAATGCTCAGCCATGTCCGAGCGCTATCTCGGCCAGACCTTTGATATCCACGGCGGCGGGCTGGATCTGATCTTTCCGCACCACGAGAACGAAATCGCCCAGTCCCGTTGCGCTCATGGCACCCACGCCATGGCCAATGTCTGGATGCACAATGGCTTCCTGCAGGTGGAGGGACAGAAGATGTCCAAGAGCCTCGGAAACTTCGTGACTATCAATGATCTCCTGGAAACCGGCGCCATGGGCGGGCGGGCGTGGATCGGGGATGTACTGCGTCTGGCCATGCTCATGACCCATTATCGTGAGCCCATCGATTTCTCGGTACGTAGGCTGGAGGAAGCTGAGGCCAAGCTGCTGGACTGGCAGCGCGCAGCAAAGGGTGCTGAAATCGCAGACAGCGATGTACCCGATGCTTCGGTCGTTGCCGAACTGGCCGACGATCTCAATTTCCATCGCGCTTCGGTTGCGTTGGATTTCATCGCCAAGAAGGCAAATCGCAATGAGGGCAATGCCCGCCATTGCCTCGCCGCGACGCTGAAGTTCCTCGGTTTCAGCCTTGATAGTCTTCTCACCTCGGATGAGGGCTGGGAAGCACCGGCCCATATTGCCACCGCCATCGCCGAGCGCCTCGAAGCACTCAACAGCAAGGATTTCGCCCGCGCGGACGCCATCCGCAACGAGCTCGCAGAACAGGGCATCGCGTTGCTCGACTATAAGGATGAGAACGGCCAGCGCGCTACCAAGTGGGAAGTGAAGCGGTAATGCGGCGCCTGCTCAGCAATACGGTCCAGGTCCAGTCGGCGCTTTCGCCGCTGTGCCTGCGCGCATTGCTGACAGCGCCTGTCACGACGTCACCATCATCCTGTCTCCGTTCAAAAGGGAGACAGCATTATGCTTGATCACGTAGGTATTCTCGTCGCGGACTGGACCAAGGCGCGCGGCTTTTATGACGCCGCTCTGGGCGCGCTCGGCTACACGCTGCTCACCGAATTGCCCATCGAATATACTGGTGGCGTCAAAGTCGGTGGTTACGGCAAGGACAAGCCGGACTTCTGGCTTACCGAAGCCAAGGATGTCGGTCCGGGGCGCCACTACGCCTTTGTTGCCGCGAGCCACGCCGACGTCGACGCCTTCTACGCGGCTGCCATGGCCAATGGCGGTCGCGACAATGGCGGCCCGGGTCCGCGCCCGCATTATCACGAGCACTACTACGGTGCTTTCGTTATCGACCCTGATGGCAACAACGTGGAGGCAGTCGTGCATGCCCCTGAATGATGCTCATACAGGTGGTTGTCAGTGTGGCGCGGTTCGTTTCCGCGTCACACGTCTCGGCCGCCCCTCGATCTGCCATTGCCGCATGTGCCAGAAGGCTTTCGGCGGCTTCTTCGGTCCCTTGGTCACGGCGCATAATGCGATCTGGACCCGTGGCGAACCGAAGTGGTTCCAGAGTTCAAATGCGGCACGGCGCGCATTCTGCGGCGATTGCGGCACACCGCTCGCCTACGAAACAGTCTTCGGCCTGGAGTTGGCAATTGGCGCTTTCGACGACCCAAGCGTCGCCGCGCCAGAAATTCAGGTCAATCCTGCCGACAAGCTGCCTTTCTTCGATGGGCTGACGGATCTGCCAGTCCGCGCCGAAGTCAGCGACGAGTGGCGGGACTTCATGGCGGGTATCCATTCCAATCAACATCCCGATCACGACACAGCTGATTGGCCGCCCAAACGGGAGGGCGAGTGATGGAGCGCTATGCCATGGAGGTGAGCGGCGGCTGCCAATGCGGCGCGGTGCGATACCACGCGACCGAAATGTTCGACAATTCCCACATCTGCCACTGTCGGATGTGCCAGAAGGCGGTGGGTAATATATTTGCGGCGCTGGTCGCGGCCCCGCGGGAGGCGATCACGTGGACAAGGGGAAAACCGGCTCGTTTCCGCAGCTCGGAGCACGTCGATCGCGGTTTCTGTCGCGCCTGCGGTACGCCTCTATTTTACGATGGTAGGTCCGGCAATCGCGTCAATTTCACGATCGGCTCTCTCGATCACCCGGAGCTCTTTCCTCCCGGTGCCAATACCGGCAATGAGGCGCGCGTGCCCTGGTTCGCAACGCTTCTGAGCATTGGGGATGGCGGCGTGACCGAGCAACCCGATCAGGAGGATTGGTGGAGCGCCATCAAGTCGTCCAACAACCAGCATCCGGACCATAACACCGCTGTCTGGCCCTCGCCTAAGCAAGAATAGACCATCAAGGCCCAAGCATGTCCCGAGAACGCCTTTATCTTTTCGACACCACTCTGCGTGACGGCGCCCAGACTGCCGGTATCGAGTTTTCACTTGAAGACAAGATCGCCATTACCCGTCTGCTGGAAGAACTTGGTGTCGACTATATTGAAGGCGGGTACCCGGGTGCGAATCCCGTCGATACCGACTTTTTCGCTGAGAACAGGACCCGTAAGGCGACGTTCACCGCCTTTGGCATGACCAAGAGGGCGGGGCGCTCAGCATCGAATGATCCCGGCGTCACGGCCATCGTGCAATCAGCCGCTGCTGCAACCTGCTTTGTCGCCAAGGCCTGGGACTACCAGGTAGAACTGGCGCTGGGCTCCACCACGGACGAACATCTCGAAGGCATCACCGACACGGTCAAGACCGCTGCGGCCGCTGGCAAGGAAGTGCTGGTCGACCTCGAACACTTCTTTGATGGGTACAAGGCCAACCCCAAATACGCTCTCGATTGCGTCAAAGCAGCCATCGCGGCTGGAGCGCGCTGGGTCGTCCTCTGCGACACCAATGGCGGCACCATGCCAGCCGAGGTGCGCGAGATCGTCGGCAAGGTCATGGAGGTTGCCCCGGGCGACCGTCTCGGCATCCATCCACATGATGATACGGGGCAGGCCGTCGCTAATGCCCTGGCAGCTGTCGAGGCTGGGGTGCGGCAGGTTCAGGGGACGCTCAACGGTCTAGGCGAGCGCTGCGGCAATACCAATCTCGTGACACTCATCCCGACCCTGGTGCTCAAACCCTATTATGCCGAGCGGTTCGAGACTGGCATAACGCCCGACCAGTTGGGCAGGATCACGCACATTTCCCGCGCGTTCGATGACCGCCTCAATCGCGCCCCGGCCCGGCAGGCGCCCTACGTTGGCGCCTCCGCCTTTGCGACCAAAGCCGGCATTCATGCTTCGGCGCTGCTCAAGGATTTTTCGACCTATGAGCATGTGCCGCCCGAAAGCGTGGGCAACGAGCGCGCCATCATGGTCAGCCAACAGGCCGGCAAGTCCAATCTGCTGACTGCTCTGGCTCGTCACGGCATAGAACTGGCCAAGGATGACCCGCGTCTCGAAAAGCTGCTGGCTACCGTCAAGGAGCACGAAGCGCGCGGCTATTCCTATGACGGTGCCGACGCGTCCTTCGCGGTCCTTGCCCGCCGGGTGCTCGGAACCCTGCCGGAATATTTCCAGGTCGAGCACTACAGGGCCATGGTGGAGCGCCGACACAACGCCTTGGGCGAAGAGGTCACTGTCACGGAGGCGGTGGTAAAAATTCGTGTCGAGGGTGAACTACTGATGTCGGTGGCCGAGGGGAACGGCCCGGTCAACGCGCTCGACCTCGCCTTGCGTAAGGACTTGGGCGTCTATTCGTCCCGGATCGAGGACCTGGAGCTGGCTGACTTCAAGGTGCGTATCCTCGACGGCGGCACGGGCGCGGTCACCCGTGTACTGGTCGAGAGCCGTGATGGCAGCGGCGAGCGTTGGACCACGATCGGTGTATCGTCCAACATCATTGATGCCTCGTTTGAAGCTCTGTATGAATCAATCACATACAAGCTGTTGAAGACTGAAGCGGCGCGGGATTCGACAGTGGGGGCAAACACAGCACGACAGGCTCAGGCCGTCGGCTGATCGACCATACCGGGAGGGCAAACTGGCCGAAACTGCACCGAAAAGACCCCTTGCTCTGACTATTGGAGCAGCGGGCGCCACCCTTGTCGCTATTCTCGGTGTCTTTTCCGGCCCGACCATCGTCTCCTGCTTCAACAGCGAGGAGGGGATGGGGCAGTGCATTCGCGGCAAGATGGTCGAAGTTGGCCTCTTCCCGCCTGCGCCGGCTACCGCCGAGGCTGACGCGACAGAGCCCGCCCAGATCGCCGACCTGGCGCCTTCAGAGGAAGCCGTTCCGGACGAGCCGGCTCTCGATGTAACGCCTCCTGCAAACAACGCTGAAGGCGTCGATGCCGAGGCGGCCGACAACATGATCGCGGCGACCTTCGGGCTGCTGCGCGCCGAGCCCGATGGCTCGGTGGTGATCGCTGGTAATGGTACGCCCGGCTCACAGGTTGAAATTTTCGCCAATGACGCCTCCATCGGTTCGACCGATGTGGAGTCCAGCGGGGACTGGGCGTTCGTGCCCGACGTCCCGCTGCCTCCAGGCAACCTCGAGATCACCCTCGGTGAGGTAGGCAAGCCGGGTCGCGCGCCGCAATCTTTCGTTGTTGTCATCAACGAGGATAAGAAGACCCAGCCGCTGGTTGTCGCCAGCGTGCCCGGACAGGCCAGCGAAGTGCTGCAGGGCCTGACCCCGCAGGTAGTGGCATCGGTGCCAGTTGAAGCAGAACAGCCATCGGTACAGACCGCAGTAGCCGACACCGTTGCTGAGCCTGCTGAGGTTGGTCTGGCCGAGACTGAAGATCCTTCTGTCGCGGAATTGCCCGCTGAGGAAGCGCCCCTCACCGCCGCGACGGACGTTGCGGAATCGCCGTCGGGAGCAGATCCTGAACCTGCGGCCGATATCGCTTCGACCGGACAGGCCGAGCCAGCTTCCGACGTGGTCATTGCGGCCGCAGACGAGGGCAATGTCGTTGAGACTGCCCCCAGTCAGGAGGTTGCAGACACCAGAGAAGCCGGGCCAGCCGAGGTTGCGGCTGCGCCGGAGGTAGCTGAGCCCGTGGAGGTTGCTGCCGTTCCGGAAACGCCGGAAATCCCAGCCGAACCAGCTATCTCTGGTGACGTGGCAACGGATGTCGTGGCAGCGGCTGACGAGCCCGAAACTGACATTGCTGCGGTCGAACTCGTCGATCCTGTGGAGGGCGAAGTAGCAGACCAGGCAGCGATCCCTGTCGCAGCGCCGACAATCGACGCGATCGAAATCGACGGCGATCGGACGTTCTTCGCCGGTGCAGGCCCGAATGGCGCGATTGTCCGGCTCTATGTCGACGATGCCCATATCGACGACGCCACAGTGGCTGACGGTCGCTGGTTGGTTGAGGCTGGGCCAGTGCTCAACAAGCCGAACCAGCGTGTCCGTGCCGATCTTCTTGCCGCCGGATCATCGACGGTGGTTGCCCGCTCTGAAGTTGACTTCATCGTCGACCTTCCCGGCACGGAAGAAGCGATTGAAGTGGCTGAGAGCGTAGCGCCGGTTGAACCTGGTGAGGTCTCTGCAGCGGGTGCCGCTTCCACCGAGGTTGCAGAAGCTGTTCAGCCGGCCGATGTGACGCCCGCCGGGCAGCCCTCCGCGACGAACGCTGAGTCCCCTGTAGTACAACAGGCTGATGCGCCCGTTGCTCAACCGGAAACTTTGGTTGCCGAGCCCCAGACGCAGGACGCGTCCCCTTCTGTTCAAGTGTCGTCAGAAACCAGTGAACCGTCTGAGACAGTCGCAGCTAGCGAAACTGTTGAGCCGGTAGAGGTTGCCCCATCGGCAACCGCGACAGAACCTACTGCCAATGATGTCGCCGAGGTGGCAGAGCCGGCACCGTCCCAAGTCGCTGAACCGTCCGCGCCAGCCGAAACTGCGCCGACAGAACCGGCCGAACCGCCAGTGCCGACCATGGTAGCCGTTTCCCTCGGGGACCCGGACGCGCAGCGCTTTGCTTCTGGCAAGGCCATCATCCGCCGTGGCGACAATCTCTGGACCATTGCCCGCCGCGTCTATGGGGAAGGTCTGAAGTTCACGACGATCTACGAGGCGAATACCGGGCAGATACGCAATCCGAACCGGATTTACCCGGGGCAGGTCTTCGATCTTCCCTCCGCTGCGACACAATAGTGCAGAGCAAACGGCGCCCGATGGGCGCCGTTTCACCGTGTGCTATTGATTTTCAGGTTGAGACGGACCATCTTTCATCGTAATTCACCGATCAACTGATCCGACAACGGGCCCCGCTGGTGGATCACGCCACTTATGAGCGATCCGCCATGCGTGATGACGACATAGCCAATATCATGCGCGCCCTCGGACATCCGGTGCGCCTCGAAATTCTGCGCATACTCGCTAACCAGCAATCGGGCGAGTGCTGTTGCGCTGACGTCACTGACAGCCTGACGCTGGCCCAGTCGACCGTCTCCCAGCACATCAAGGTGTTGCTTGACGCTGGCCTCATCGACCGCAAACCTCACGGTACCCGCAATCGCTATTGTATCCGCCGAGAAACGTTGGCTGATCTGAAAGCTGCCTTGGGCGGCCTGCTGCAGGGGCTGGGCCCTCGACAACCAAGGAAGCGGAACCCGCCTGATGGCTCACAATAGCGCTGAGAAGAAGCCGTCCGTTAGCGCGGACG
>JAAZLP010000289.1 GCA_012799265.1 Phyllobacteriaceae bacterium
CCCCGAACAGGGTTTCACCCTGCCGGGCATGACCATCGTCTGCGGCGACAGCCACACCTCGACCCACGGCGCTTTCGGTGCTCTGACTCACGGTATCGGCACCTCGGAAGTTGAACACGTTCTGGCCACCCAGACGCTGATCCAGCAGAAGGCCAAGAACATGCTGGTGCGTGTTGACGGTCAGCTGCCCCCGGGCGTCACCGCCAAGGACATCATTCTCGCCATCATCGGCGAAATCGGTACCGCTGGCGGTAATGGTCACGTGATCGAATTTGCCGGCGAAGCCATCCGCTCGCTGTCGATGGAAGGCCGCATGACGGTCTGCAATATGACCATCGAAGGCGGCGCCCGCGCCGGTCTCATTGCCCCGGACGAAAAGACCTTTGCCTATGTGAAGGACCGCCCGCGCGCGCCCAAGGGTGCCGCATGGGATATGGCGCTCGACTACTGGAAGACGCTCTATACCGACGAAGGCGCGCATTACGACAAGGTGGTCGTGCTCGACGCCGCCAACCTGCCGCCGATCGTGTCCTGGGGCTCGTCGCCGGAAGACGTGATCTCGGTTCAGGGTGTCGTGCCCAATCCGGATGATATCCAGGACGAAACCAAGCGTGCCTCCAAGTGGCGTGCTCTGGACTATATGGGCCTGCAGCCGGGCACCAAGATCACCGACATCAAGCTCGATCGCGTGTTCATCGGTTCGTGCACCAATGGCCGTATCGAAGACCTGCGCGCCGCCGCAGCCGTTGTCGGCGACAAGAAGGTAGCCTCCCACGTGTCCGCCATGGTCGTGCCGGGTTCGGGCCTCGTGAAGGCGCAGGCAGAAGCCGAAGGCCTCGACGTGATCTTCAAGAACGCTGGCTTTGAATGGCGCGAGCCGGGTTGTTCCATGTGCCTTGCCATGAACCCGGACAAGCTCAAGCCGGAAGAACGTTGCGCCTCGACCTCGAACCGCAACTTTGAAGGCCGTCAGGGCTTCAAGGGTCGTACCCACCTGGTGTCGCCCGCCATGGCCGCTGCTGCCGCCATTGCCGGCCACTTCGTCGATATCCGCGAGTGGCAGTAAGCAAGACCGATTGGTCGGGGTTTTACGCCCCGACCCTCGACGACATCGAGGCCATCGCCAGTCAGGCGCTGGCCGATCTGCCTGAGCCTTTCAAGTCTCTCGCCGCAGACGTCACCTGTGCGGTGGCGGAGTTCGCCGAAGACGATGTGCTTGAAGGTTTTGGTATGAAAAGCCCCTTCGAGCTGATGGGGCTTTTTACCGGCATTGGTCTTACCGAAGACGGGGCCGTCCCGCAGACCGGGCAATTGCCTAACACCGTATTCCTCTATCGCCGCGCCATTCTCGACTACTGGGCCGAGAATGATGACAACACGCTCGGCGAAGTTGTGACCCACGTGCTCATCCATGAACTGGGCCACCATTTCGGTTTTTCTGATGATGATATGGAAGCGATCGAAGCCGCAGCCGACGCGGAAGAGCACGGATAAATTCTTGATCGAATTAGCGATTAAGTTCGGAATGTTAGGTAAACAAGCGGTAAATCTTTGGATTTCCACGCAACAAAATTATTTTGACTTGACTGCTCATTGTAGAGCGGTTGGCAAACATTTGTGGGAATTCAAAAAATGACCGTCAGGTCCAAAGCATCGCTGAAGATCGTTCAGCCCGAAATTGATGAAGTCGAAGCGGTTCTGCAAGATGCCGCCAAACAGACTGCCCCCATGGTCCAGCGTCTCGCTACCCATCGCGATCGCATCGACCTTGCTGTCAAGGAACTCGAAAGCGAACGTTTCGACCTGATCTCGCGCCGAGATCTGCTACGCCGTCAGGTGGAAGCGGTCGAACAGGGTCTGGCCCTGCATATCGCCGACATCGAGGCCACCATGCGTCTCTATGAGGGTGGCCTCAACGCCCTTCCAGCGGCAAATTGACGGTAAACTATCTGGCAGGCGGGATGATCCCCGAGTTAGTCGCGTTGGACGAACTCGAACTCCGCCTCATTCCCGCCCGCCGGATCATCCGAGACCCTCAGGGCTAGTCCGCCCTCCTCCAGGGCCGCGAACCATTCCTCCCAGCTCACCAGATGAAAGCCGCCAATGCGGTCGGGCCCTTCATTGCCGTCGGCATTGAGTTCATACTGGCCAAAGGTGAGCTGCAGCACCGTGCGGTTCTGCGTCCCTTCGGGGACATCCATGAGCATGGGATTGCCGCCGCGTGCCTCAACCCACTGACGGATGGCCTCGCGAGACTCCAGTATCTGGGACATGGGAAACTCCATATTGCTTTGCTTGAGAAAGGCTTCTCGACATGCAAGGTTCCCAATCCCTTGGAGGAAGACTTCAGACCATGACTAAAAGCCCGCTCCGCCTGCTCTCGGCCAGCCTCGCCGCCATTCTTGCCCTGCCCATGGTGGCACCGCTCGCCTGCACGGTTCCGCAACAGGCAACCCTGACCGACGCCGATTATGACCGCAGTTCCAGTCTTCCCGCGTGCGCGGGCTGGGCGAAGCCATGCGCGGCGAGATTGAGGAAGAGCGCGAGACCGTCGCGGCGCTCTATGCGCCCGGGCTGGACGTGGTCGACGCCGTGCCGGATGGGAAATATCGCTGCCGCACCATCAAGCTTGGCGGCTTCCTGCCGCTTGTGACCTATAACTTCTTCAATTGCCGCATCTCCGAAGACGGCACGAAAAACGAAAAGGTGTCGGGCTCGCAGCGCTTTACCGGCACGCTGACGCCCAGTGATGACGGCATCTTCTATCAGGGCGCCCTGCACTATAACGACGACCCGGCCAACGCCTATGGGACGGACGAAGAGTTCAATCAGGTGGGCTGCGTCTATAAGATTGCCGACGAGGATCATTACATCCTCGAAATGCCACTACCCCTGCGCGAATCGACACATGACGTGATCGAACTGGTCCGCTAAGCGCGAGACTGATAAGCAAACGGTCCACTAAAGGCATAGGCGCGAGATGGCAGAAAAATCCCACCGCATCCTTCTGGGCACGATTGGCGCGGCCCATGGTATCAAGGGCGAGGTACGCATCACCTCGCACACGCAGGAACCGGAGGCGATTGCCTCCTATGGTCCGCTCGATACCAATAGGCCCGGCCTCACCATCACCATCGAATCCGCCCGACTGCAGAAGACCGTCCTGATCGCGCGGCTCAAGGGCGTGCGCGATCGGAATGAAGCAGAGCTGCTGAACGGTACCGAGCTCTATATCGACCGCTCTCGCCTGCCCGATCCGGAAGACGAGGATGATTTTTATCATGCCGACCTCATCGGCCTTGATGCGCGGCTCGAAAGTGGCGTCAGCATCGGCAAGGTGACCGCGCTGCACAATCACGGCGCTGGCGATATCCTTGAAGTTCAGGATGACCGCTCGGGCGACAGCTTCCTTTTCCCCTTCACCAAGGCAGTGGTACCGACCATCAAGATCGCCGACGGCTACCTCTCCATCGCGCCGCCGCTGGACGCTGATCCCGGAGAGGAAGAGCCGGCGTGAGTTTTTCGGCCGATATTATCACCCTGTTTCCTGAACTGTTCCCCGGCCCGCTTGGCGCTTCCGTGCTGGGCCGAGGGATGAGCGACGGGTTGTGGAGCCTGAGGGCGACCCAGCTCAGGGATTTCGCGACGGATCGCCATCGCACCGTTGATGACACACCGTCTGGCGGCGGCGCAGGCATGGTGCTCAAGGCTGATATTCTCGCCAAGGCCATCGACACCATAGCCCCGCTCGATGATCCGCGGCCTCGCATCCTGATGTCCCCCCGCGGCAAGCCACTGACCCAGGCGCGCGCGCATGAACTGGCGACGGGCCCCGGTGCCGTGATTGTCTGTGGGCGTTTCGAGGGGGTCGACCAGCGCGTCATAGACAGCCGTGGACTGGAGGAGATCTCCATCGGGGACTATGTGCTGGCCGGTGGCGAAGTCGCCGCCATGGTCCTCCTGGAGGCCGTCGTGCGGCTGATCCCCGGGGTTCTGGGTGCACTCGACAGCCGTGACGAGGAAAGCTTTGAAAACGGCCTTCTCGAATATCCGCACTACACAAGACCACAGGTTTTTGAAGGCGCGGAAATTCCTGCTGTGCTCACTTCCGGGGACCACGGGAAGATCGCCAAATGGCGACATGAGCAATCCCTGGCGCTGACAGCGGCACGGCGACCGGACTTGCTGAAGTAGGACGCACCCGGCGCTCTCGTCGCAGGCGAAAGCGCGGCAAGGGACTGGACTCTGGAGCGCATTTCCCCTATGAGCCGCCCATCTGTGCTTTGGGCGTTTCGGACCTATTGCGCAATAAGACCAAGAAGACTGCCCTTCCGTTACCAACCAAGACCGGGCGACGTGGCCGAAAGGCCCATCAAGTTGCTCCTGTGAAAAGATCGAAACGGATCAAAATGACCAATATCATCCAGCAGCTCGAAGCCGAGCAGATTGCAGCGCTGTCTGAAAAGCGCCAGCTCCCCGAATTCACCCATGGCGACACCGTCAAGGTGTGGGTCAAGATCCGCGAAGGCGACAAGGAACGTCTTCAGGCCTATGAAGGCGTCGTGATCGCCCGCTCCGGTGGCGGCATCATGGAAAGCTTCACCGTCCGCAAGATTTCCTACGGTGAAGGCGTGGAACGCGTGTTCCCGATCTACTCGCCGAACGTTGCTTCGGTCGAAGTGATCAAGCGCGGTAAGGTCCGTCGCGCCAAGCTGTACTACCTGCGTGACCGTCGCGGTAAGTCGGCTCGTATTTTCGAATCGACCAACTCGCGTACCAAGAAGATCGAAGCCAGCGAGCGCGAAGCAGCACAGGCTGCCAAGGAAGCCCGCGAAGCCGAACGTATTGCCGCTGCAGAAGCATTTGCCGCTGAGCAGGCCGCAGCAGCAGAAGCTGAAGCCAAGAGCGAATAAGCTCTGGCTCACCCGTGATTTGAAAAGCCCGGCCATCGTGCCGGGCTTTTTGTTGCCTGCGATTCACGTGAAACGTGCCGCACGCGACGCTCCTGCCATGGTCTGTCCATGGCGCGTTATTTACGGCTTTACCCGCAGGGCGCGCTTGGCGATAAGGTCCCTGCCCCACTGCCTATGAAACGGACCTGCCATGACCCTCTCCATCGTCACCTGGAACATCAATTCGGTGCGCCTGCGGCTGGAAATGGTCCTCGACTTTCTGCGCCAGTATCAGCCGGATGTGCTGATGCTGCAGGAAATCAAATGCACCAATGACCAGTTTCCGCGCAACGCCTTCATCGAGGCCGGCTATCCGCACATGGCCGTGCACGGGCAGAAGGGCTATCACGGCGTCGCCATCGTCAGCAAATTCCCCCTCACCGACATTTCCAGCCGCGTCTTCTGCGAAATCCCCGAATCGCGCCATGTCTCGGCGCTGACCGATTTTGGCCACGGCCCGGTGACGCTGCATGATTTCTACATTCCCGCCGGCGGCGACGAG
>JAAZLP010000290.1 GCA_012799265.1 Phyllobacteriaceae bacterium
TAGAGCGAGCCGGTGCCGCGCGGGCGGCCGCCATCTTCGACGCGCAGCTGGACCAGCTGGCCTGCCGGGAACTTGTCCCAACCAAATTCGTCAAAGTAACCGTCAAGGTTCTTGAGCAGGTTATTGGCGACGAGGTCGGTCAGAGACGGCAGACGGATCAGGTCCGGCGCATTGGGCTCGGACAGGATGCGCGGCGAGTTCTCCATCATGTTGGCGAACTGGTCTTCCTTGATGTCGAAAGTGACATTGGGGAACTGCTTGGTGAACTCTTCGGCCAGGCGCGTCGGCAGCGGGAAGCCGGTCTCGAAATAGGAATTGAGCACGACCGGGTCTGTGCCGCAGCTGGGTGCGGCCAGCGCGGTGCCAGCAGTTGCAGCAACCGACAAGGTCAGCGCGGCAATGCGAAGGGCGTGGCGGGACTGTTTTCTCACGGTTACCTCCTCCAAGGGGTAAATGCAGTGGTTGTTTCCGTCTGCTAAATGGATTTAGCGCATGGGCCCGAAAGAGAGTCAATAGGACCCATTGCGCCTCGCAAACGGTAGTTACACCAGCTGACGCAGCGCCTCGATGATTGAGGTTGCGCGCTGATCTTCCGGTCCCATCATCCAGTTGGTGACGAAGCCGAAACCGATTTGGCGCTGGGGATCGGCAAAGCCGACCTGACCACCTGCGCCATCATGTCCGAAGCAGCCTTCGCCGAGATAGCGGCGCGCTTCGGAATCGAGCTGGAAGCCGTAGCCCCAGCGGGAATAGGGAGGCTCTCCGCCAAAAACTGGCTGTCCCTGGCTCTGAACCTTTGTTGCTGTTGCGATGGTTTCGTCGGACAGCAGTCGCATGCCGCGCGTCGGCGTCACTGTGGCTGACCACATGGTCGCCAGTGCTTCCGCCGTTGCAATACCACCAGCGCCGGGGATTTCGGCGGCGCGGATACGCGGCGCGTTGAAGCCGCCGGTTTCGCTGACTAAGTCGACGGGGAGGGCGCTGCCCAGCGTCATGGCCTTGTAGGGCCAGTTGGGTGCCGGCTTTTTCGCCTCTTCGGCCCAGAGGTCGATCAGCGGCTGGCTGACCCGGATATGAGCAGGCCTCTCGGCAAGCGCATCGGGAAGACCGATCCATGCATCAACGCCGAGAGGCGCCGTGATGAGTTCATGAAAGTACGCGCCGACCGACTTGCCGGTCACGCGACGGATGATTTCGCCAGCGAGCCAACCATGGGTAAGGGCATGATATTGATAGCCAGAGCCAAGCGGCCATAGAGGCTCCTGCGCGGCGAGGACTTCTGCTACGCGATCCCAATTGACGATGTCGTCTTCGCTGAGATCAGCGCGCGGTGCGGAAAGCCCCGCTCGGTGTGACAGGGCATCACCGACAGTGACATTCTCTTTGCCCGCAGCGGCAAACTCGGGCCAATAATGCGCGACAGGCGCCTTGTAATCGAGACGACCTTCTTCAACCAGGCGTGCGGCGAGGATCGAGACCAGTCCCTTGGTGCAGGAAAAGATCGTGGTCGGTGTGTCCTTCTCCCACAGGCGGCCATTCCTCGCATCAGCCACCCCGCCCCAGAGGTCCGCCACGGTCTCGCCGCCGCGAACGATATGAAGGCTCGCGCCCATCTGGGGGCGATCAGCAAGCGCGTTCTCGAAGGCCTCTGCGATCGGCTCGAAACCGGGCTTCACATTGCCATGAATTGTGACGCTCATGCCTGTGCCTCCAGTTCGAGATAGGCGTCCACGCCGATCTTCAATGGCAGCGGATCGCTGATGCCACCCATGAACGTGCCGTCGCTGGTGACATTGTTGAAGCCGAGGAGATAGGCGCGGCCATCGCGGTTGATGGCAACACGTCCGGCATAGAGCTTTTCATCCACGAGGAGCCGGGCCTTGGAGAAATCGACATTGCCTGGCATCTCGCCCACCGGCATGGTCCAGATGCCGCCGGTCTGGCCTTGGCGCGCGCCACAGAGCTTGGGCGTATCGCAGCAGAAGATGATGTGGTTCTGCCCGTCGATTTCGATCACCTGGAACACTTCGAGATGCGCAAAGCCGGCGCCGCTGGCGCTGAGTGTTGGCTGCACGGCCCAGGTCTCAAGATCATCCGACGTGGCATAGGCCATGACGCCGCGATCAGGCTCCGTACCGTCCTTGCCGCGGGCAGTGATCAGCATATGCCACTTTTGATCCGCCGTGCGGAAAACCCAAGGGTCGCGCCAGGCCTCTTCAGGCCAACTCGACGTACCAAGTGTTTCGTAAAGGCTCGGATCAGCCACGCAAACCGGCCCGGGCTGCTTTGTCCAGGTAAAGAGGTCCCGTGAGGTCGCCACGCCAACGGTTTCGATATTGGCTGCGCTGTCAGCGCTGAGGAAGCGCGAGCCGGTATAGAACATGCGCCAGGTGCCGGCATCGTCGCGCACGACCGACCCTGTCCAGGTCGCCGAGCCATCGAAACTGCCGGGAGCACCACCATCGAAGATCTGGCCATGATTGGTCCAGTTGATCAGGTCCGTCGACGTGGCATGCCCGATCCGGGCATTGCGATGGCGCAGGTCCGGATTGCCGAGCGATTTGGGGGCGTGGAGATAATAGAGGTGGAAGTTGGCGCCATCGTCGGCCAGCCAGAAATCCCAAACCCAATGATCGGCGAGGTTGAAACTCATCCACTTCCCCTGCTAAAACCATTTAGCAGTTGCATTGCCGTAGAGGCATTGTCAAGCGAGGGCGGCGCGATTATCCCAGCAAGGGATAGTGACGTCGTGTTCTGGTGGAGGAACAAAGGGTTTGGCCAAAAAGCGCGTCACATTGGCAGATGTCGCCAAACTTGCCGGCCTGTCCACAACCGCAGCCTCAATGATCCTGACCGGCCGTCCGGATACGAGACTATCCGCCGAAGCGCATGCCAAGGTGCATGAGGCGGCATCGCAATTGGGCTATCGCCCCAATGTCGCGGCCCGCGCCCTGCGCACCGACAAGTCGCGTTCGATCGCCTTCATTTCCGACTATGTGGCGACAACCCGCTTTGCCAGCGGCCTCATCCGGGGCGCGCTCGCGGCGGCTGAAGAAGCACGTCACGTGATGCTGGTGCTCGAAACGGGCGGCGAGCCCGCGCGGGAAATCCAGGCGGTGCAGGCAGCGCTCGACCGTCAGGTCGATGGGCTCATTTTTGCCGCGATGCGGGCGCGCGAAGTCTTTGTGCCTGATATCGTCATCAATGCGCCCGTCGTCATGCTCAACGGCACGAGTGCGCGCTTTCCACTCTCCGTGCTGCCGGATGAATATCAAGGCGGTCGCGATGCGGTGAGGCTGCTGCTCGAAGCGGGCATCAGCGGTGACATCGTTCTCCTCGGTCACAATGCAGAGGATGAGGCGGGGCTCTTCCGATCAGAGATGATCAACCGCCGTCTTGCCGGCATCAAGGACGCCATGCGCGAGGCAGGTCTTGCTTTCATCGCAGAACTCAGTTGCTGGAACTGGGAGCCGGATCAGGGCTTTGATCTCACACGCAAATTACTGGCAACCAAGCGCCCGCGGGCCATCCTTTGCCTCAATGACCGTCTGGCTTTCGGCGCCCATCAGGCGTTGAGCGAGGCAGGTCTTTCCATCCCAGAGGACGTTGCGCTGGTCTCGTTCGATAATGACGAGATCGCTTCCTATTTGCGTCCTGGCCTCACGACGATCGCTTTGCCGCATGAGGAAATGGGTCGCGCTGCGGTCGAGCTGCTGCTGCGACCCGGCGCCACGAGCGGTGCCACTCTAGCCATGCCCATTATCGAGCGCGGATCGATCCGGTCGCCGGCGGGTTTGATCTAAATATACCAATCAGATCAGTGTGTTGGAGCGTCCCCGCTCGCTAGACGCGGATGACTTCAAGGCCATCAATGACCTCGTCCCGATCAAAATAGTCCTGCGGATCGCCATTGGTGACCAGCACGTCCACGTCGGTCATTTGTGTGACGACATGAGGGGCCTTGTGGCCGAATTTGCCATCATGGGCGACGAGGACAACCTTGCGGCTTTGCCGGATCGCCTCGCGGCTGAGCTCAACTTCAATGGGATCGAATTCGAGCACTGAACCGTCGCGGTCAATGGCGCTGGCGCCGATGATGGCGAGGTCAAACTTGAAGCTTTGATGCGCTGATCCGGCCAGGGTTAGGATCGAGGTATCCTTATTTCTTACATATCCGCCATAGACATAGACGGTCGCATCGGTGTGCAGCGCGCAATTATAGACCACCTCTAGATTGGGCGAGGCGATGAGGATGCCGGGGAAATCGGCGACCACCTGATGCAGCGTATGGAAGGTCGTGCCGAGCCCGACGAAGATCGTTGCGCCGTCAAACAGGATCGGCTTGAGCGCTGCGACGAGTTCCTGCTTGATGCCCAGTTCGGTGCTGTGGCGCTCGGTATAGGTGTAGCGGGCGACGCCGGGGGCGGCGAAGGCGCCGCCGAAGCCCTTGACCAGTAGGCCGCGCTCGTTGAGGAGCTTTAGGTCGCGCCTAATGGTTTGAGTTGTAACGGAAAACTGCGCCGCGAGATCAGAGACGGAGGCGGCGCCATTGGCGCCGATGGCGGCGAGGATCTGGGACTGGCGGGCGTTGAGCCCCTCTACGCCGGGACCCTTTGCGCGTTGATTTAAAATACTGTCAACGCGCATTTTTCCGCTCATTTGAGCCTGACCCCCAGATATGTCCTGTCGTCCGTCAGCATGACGTCCGTTGTCCCCTTGGTGCTCATATAACGACCAATTTTATGGAAGTCTTCCGCTTCGACTTCTGCGAAAGCGGCTTCCCATGATGCGACGCCGAACTCTTCTCCGAGCTTGAAGTAACCGTCAGAAAAGAGCTCAATGGTTTCAATATCTTGCAGGGCGTAACTGCGCGTCTCGATATAGCGCGCGGGCACGCCGAAACCGTCAAGACCGCCATAGCCGAGTACCGGTTCGGTGACATTCTGGAAGTCGCCCTGGGCAAAACAGATGCCGCCATGGATTAGGCGGAGGATTTCGTTTTCGGGCACGTCGGGGAGGTGCTGCTTGCAGGCTGCAAGCGAGCGTCCTTCGATTTCAGCCACAATATGAACGTCACCTGAACGAGAATTCGGCTCCTGGTGACGGGTGCCGCGCCATGTGATCGCGCCGGCGAGTTTATCGCAGGTCGCGGGGTCTTCCCCGAGGGCTTCAAAATAGCGCCAGGTCTCGCGACGCATGATGGCGGTGACGTCATCGAGTGGCTTGAGGACCTGAAGAACATCCGTGCCATTGATACGCACGCCGCTGTCGCCGACGGCGACCACTTCGAGACGGTCGCCGATGATCAACGTCGCCATGACCGTACAGCCGCCGCGCAGTTTCCAGTCGGCAGTGACGGCATCGACCGCACCGGCGCGCTCATATTCGGCAAAGATCGCCTTGCTGAGATAATCGATGAAATGCTCGCCGCCAGCGAACTGGAGGTCGGGCTGGCTCGCGTCGCCCTGGGCGAGAAGAAATTTCTCGATCGCCGCCTGCACGGTGCGGGAGGCGAACTGGCCGGACAGCATGCCATTATAGCGGGTGCCGTTGCGGTCGGTTACGCCATCGATGACGGCGTAACCGCGATTGGGGAGTATGACGAGACTATCCTCATTGGCAGCTGGATCGGCGAACTTCTTGCCGAGCGAGAAAGCTTCCAGTTGCTTCATTTTTGTATAATCCCGTCAAACAGTCAGTTTATTCGCCGATTGCCGTGCGCCACTTGGCGAGCACTTCTTCGGTGCCGCCGAAATCGTCGAGCGGCTTGACGTCCACCAGCGTTACCGTGGTGAGGTCGGGAGCGCCCGGAGGCGGTGCAACCTCGGTGTGGATGGCGCGACGGCCGATCTCATTGGCAAGCAGTTCCTGGGTCGACTTGGACATGGCCCAGTCGAGGAAGACCTTGCCGCCATCCGGGTTCGGCCCGCCCTTGACGAGGGCAACGCCGTCCGGGGTGGCAACGGTGCCGTCGGAGAGCAGGATCACGCCCATCGGTGCGCCGCCATTGATATATTCAAAGGCGTTGTCTTCGAGGGTGAGGCCCATGGAAGCCTCGCCGTCAGCGATGTAGCGCGGCACGGCGCCCGAGGAATCGGTGAAGATGAAGTTCTTCGCCATCTCGGTGTACTTGTCCCAGCCTTCATCACCATAGACGGTGAGGACGGTCTGGAGCTGCTGCATGGCCGAGCCGGAATTGTCGGCGCGTGCCGATGCGATCTGGCCCTGCCACTTCGGATCGGCAAGGTCGAGCCAGGTCTTGGGCGCGTCTTCGAGCGAGACCATGTCGGTATTGACGGCCAGCACGTAAACGACGGCCGTGTACGGGGTCCACGACGGGTCGCGGACAAAGCTGGGGTCAAGCTTGTCGTGGCTCGCGACCTGATAGGGCTCGAGCAGGTCCGACATTTCGGTCAGAAGGCTGCCCGTGATCGACTAGATGACGTCGGCGGCCTGCTTGCCGGCTTCGGCGCGGA
>JAAZLP010000291.1 GCA_012799265.1 Phyllobacteriaceae bacterium
ACGCCGTTATGGTGGCACCGGAAGCCTCGCGACTCGACGTTCTGATCAACAGCGTGGCGTTGACCGCAACGCCGATTGCCGCCTCGGCCTCGCCTGCGTCTTTGTCGATCCACGTGCCGAGCGGCGTCCTGCGCCGTGGGGCCAACACAATCGAGTTCCGCGCTACCCAGCGTCACCGGACGGACTGCTCGATTGCCTCCACCTATGAGCTGTGGACGCGCCTTACCAGCGACAGCGTCACCCTGACATTTGAAGGTGAAAACCTCGGGCAGATTGTGGATGTGACCGATCTGGCCGCCATTGGCGTCGATGCCAAGGGGACGACCACCGTGCGCGTTCTGGCGCCGGACTTTATCAATCCTGACGCCACCAATGCCCTGATGCGGCTCATCCAGCAGTTGGCCATCGCCTTGCGGGTGGCCGAGCTACGCATTGAACTCGTCGACGAGCTTACAGCCCCCCCTACGCCGGGCACGCTTGACCTCGTTGTCGCGCCCTTTGGCGGCCTGCCCAAGCAGTTTTCTGCTCTGCGCGAGCAGGCTGCCGGCGCGGGTGTGGCAAGCATGGACTCGCCGGTCGACGGCAACCCCACACTGGTGGTTTCCGGGCCCGGCTGGCCCGATATCATGCACAGCATCGAGGCCATGGCGCCCTCTATGGCAGGAGCCGACCGGCCGCGCATTGACCTCGGTCGAACGCTTGTGAGGGTCGACGGGCACAGCGAAACCAGCCTGGCTAACCTTGCTGTCACCACCACCGAGTTCAACGGTCGGCGCTATGCAGACCAGTTCCAGTTCGACCTGCCGCATGACTTCTATGCCAACCGCTATGGGCAGATGGAGCTGGTTCTCGATGCGGCCTATTCGGCGGATGTGCTGCCGGGCAGCGAGATCGATTTTTATGTGAACGGTCAGATCGCCTCGGCCACGCCGCTGCTGCGCACCGATGGGGGCCTGTTGCGCGACACCATCATCCGCATTCCGATGAAGAGCTTGCAGCCGGGTCGCAATGTCGTGGATGTGGCGGTCAATCTCCTGACCGAATCGGATCAGGTGTGCAGCCCCGGTTGGACAGGTACCGCGCCGACGCGCTTTGTCTTCTCGGCCAGCAGCGCCCTGCGCATGCCCATGTTTGCCCAGGCTACCACCGAACCGGATCTGCGCACGCTTGCCGCCAATGGCATGCCCTATGCCGACCGCTCCAATGTTCAGTTGGTAATCAGCGACGACAAAAACGCCCGTATCGCCGCGATGGTCATGCTGGCGCGCATGGCTGCTGCCGCCGGCAAGGTGCTTCCCGTGACCACCGTGCCCGAAGCGGCGCTTTCGCCATCCGATGATGCCATCGTCATCAAGCCACTGTCGGAAATGTCGTCGGTCACCATGACGCGTGTCGGGCTTTCCACGGGCGCGTCTGAAGCATCGGGAGACGAGCGCGTCCTCACCCAATTCGGCAGCGGGCGGCCTGGCGGCCCCCTGGCTCCGGCCATAAATTGGGTGCTCGATACCGCCGGGCTTAGCATGGATGATCTGCGGGTTCTGCCCGGTCGTCAGTCGCTTTATGCGCCGCCTCCGGGCAGCATCACCATGACCCAGTTGCGCCAGCCGGAAGGCGGCCTCTGGACCGCGGTAGCGTCGCCCGATGCCAATAGCCTGATCTCGGGAACGCCGCGCATGATCCAGCTGGACACCTGGCGCAAGGTGGCCGGGTGGGTGAGCTCGCTCAATGGCGATCAGCTGGTCGTGCAGCAGCCGTTTGCTGTCCATGTGGCGACGTCAGACCCCTTCAATCTGGTCAATCTGCGTCTGGTTGCCGCCAACTGGTTTTCAGGGCACATTCTTAGCTTCACCGGTTTGCTGACCTTGGCTGCCGTGCTGCTGATGTTCGCAACCTCCCCAGTGCTGACTCAGATCGGTAGGCGCAAATGAAGCTTTTTCGCGTTGCCCTGATCATTATGGCCAGCGTCTTTGCTTTCCCTGCTGTGGCGGCCTCAACGGTGTTCGAGCCGGGAGAGTGGAAGAGCTTTGTCGGCAATTTCGTCGCGGACGATGGCCGGGTCATTGACACTGGAAACGGCAATATCAGCCATAGCGAAGGGCAGGGATATGGCCTGATCCTTTCGGCTCTCGCCGACGACCCTATCCGCTTTGAGCAGATCTGGGATTTCACCCAGAAAGAGCTGATGGTGCGCAGCGATGGGCTGGCCGCCTGGCGGTGGGAGCCGGACGCCAGCCCCAACGTTACCGACACCAATAATGCTACCGATGGCGACATGCTGATCGCTTATGGTCTGCTTTTGGCGGGGCTTGGCTGGAACGAACCTGCCTATGTCGAACGCGCCCGCGCGATGATTGCCACCATCGGCAAATCGCTCGTGGTCACTGAAGATGGTCTGCTGGCCATCCTGCCAGGCGCGGTTGGTTTCCGACCCTCCGATACCGGGCAGGAGCGCGCCGTTCTCAACCCATCCTATTGGGTGTTCGAAGTGTTCCCGGCGTTTGCTGCGGTCGACCAGAGCGTCGACTGGAACGCCGTGCAACAGGCCGGTCTAGACCTTCTGCGCCGCGCCGCGATTACGCCCAGCGGCATCCCTTCCGACTGGGTGTCGCTGGCCAACGGCACGGTGAAGCCTGCGCCCGGATTTGTCCCGGAATTTGGGTATAATGGTCTTCGCATCCCGCTTTATCTGATGCGCGCGAGCCTCGACGCCAGCTTCCTCAAGCCGTTCGTGCGCAATGCGACGCCGCCCGATTTGGCCAAGGTCAATGTTACTACCGGCAAGCCGATTGAGCCGATCACCGAACCCGGTTACCGGCTTATTCTTGCAACCATGCTCTGCACCCTGGAGGGGCGCCCCATACCCGAAGAACTGCGCACCCTGACGCCCTCGAGTTACTACGCGGCAACACTGCAGCTTTTGTTACTTGACCATCTGCGACGAAACCAGCCGAGCTGCGTTACGGGCGGGGAGGGTCGTTCATGAAACCACTCGCTTTAGTTGCTACCCTGGCATTGGCCGGGGTCGCAGGGTATGGACTGTTTTCCGTTCCGGCTTTCCAGCAGACGTTGAGCGCCAATGATCAGGTGCCGAACCACTTCATCATGGCTCCGCCTGCCGTAACCGGTGCCGTGGCCCAGCCGTTCGGCATGCTGGTGGCGCAGGCTTCATCGCCCATCGACACGCTTCTGGCCCAGCTCAAGCCGGAAGAGGCGCCCGCGACCACACCTGCCCCTGCACCGGCGCCGCGCTCATCCAACGCGAAGGTGGACGAATCTGCTCTGCGCTACTTCGCCCAGCAAGGCGACACCGTTCGCCTGCAGCGCGAAATCGAGCGTCTGCGTGCCCTTTATCCCGGCTGGCAGCCGCCGGCGGATCCCCTCGCGGACGATTATGTGCCTGATCCCGATATCACCGAAATTTGGGAGCTCTACAGCAAGGGCGATTATGCTGGCGCCCGTGCGGCGATCGAGGCCAAGCAGGCCAAGGACCCGACCTTCAGTCCCACCGAGGATCTGCAAAGCAGCCTGGCGCTCGGCGAGGCTGGCCAGCGTCTGCGGATCGCGTCCGAAAGCGGCAATTATGCCGAAGTGATTGCCATCGCGGCCAATCATGAACAGCTGTTGGTGTGTCACAGCGTCGACAATCTCTGGCGCCTGGCACAGGCCTTCATCGCCGTCGGTACGCCGAACCGTGCGCTCGACGCCTATCGCTATATTCTGACCACCTGTACCGATACCGCTGAACGCTATTCGACCATGCAGAAGGCGATCGAAAATTTCGATCGCAAAACGGTCGAAGAACTGCTCGCGCTCGAAAAGCCCGGCCCGTCCGGCGTGGGCGAGTTCGCAGCCCTGCGCGTGGACCTGGCGCGCTCGGCCATCGCGGCGGCGCTGGAAGAAGGTGGTGCTGAGCCGTCCCAGGAAGATATCAGCATTTTCGAGGCTGCGCTGGCGCAGACCGATGCCCCCGAAGACATGCGGTTGTTGGGCTATTTCGAGCTCGATCGCAACCGTCCCAACGAAGCCCGTCGCCTTTTCCAGCGCGCCTATGACAGCGA
>JAAZLP010000292.1 GCA_012799265.1 Phyllobacteriaceae bacterium
AACGGCGGTGTGCCCGGTGTCGAGGGCGGTTACCACAGCTGCCAGCGGCCCGATTGCATTGGCCACGTCGTTGGCGCCATGCGCGAAGGACAACAGGGCCGCCGAGAAGATCAGCGGAACGCGGAACAGTGTGGCGACGTGCTTCTTCCTGTTTTCCATATGCATGGACTGCTTGCGGACCAGCGGCATGGAGACGATCCAGCCCAGTGCGCCGAACAACAGACCGAGCCCGACAATAGTGATTCCATTGGGCTTCCAGATGCGGCTCAGCCCCTTGCTGGCCAGATACATCGCGAAGACACCGCTCATGACGGCGATCATGATCGGAACCCAGAGACGGGCGGCGGAAATCTTGTCGAGGCGTGTGGTGATGGTCGCGCGGATGATGACGAGGAAAAGCGCGGCAAAAATACCGCCGAGGACTGGTGAGATCACCCAGCTCGAGGCAATGGCGCCGATCATGCCCCAGTTCACGACGCCAAAGCCCATCGCCGCCACGCCGGAGCCGACAACACCGCCAACCACAGCATGCGTGGTCGATACGGGGGCCCCGATGAATGTGGCGACATTGACCCAAAGGGCCGATGCCAGAAGCGCCGCCATCATCACCATGATGAAGGTTTCAAGGTCGAAGTCGGGTGTGATCAGGAGATCGCGGGCGACAGTGTTGACCACATCGCCACCGGCGAGCAGGGCGCCTGCTGCTTCAAAGATTGCCGCAATGATCAGCGCGCCCGTCATGCTGATGGCGCGCGAACCCACTGCGGGGCCCATATTGTTGGCCACGTCATTGGCGCCGACATTGAGCGCCATGTAGCCGGCGATGACGACGCCGATGACCACGATATAGGTAGACGAACCACCCCCGGCGGCAAAACTCGCCCAGATAGCGGCGACGAGAAGAAAGACGAGGGCAATACCAGGCGCTGCCAGCGAGCGCGCGAGGCTATGGGCAGCGTCCTCCATCCCGGCAACGCGCTTGAGGTCCTTGTCGAGGGCGCTTTCGCTCATGTCATGCAACTGTCGTAATGGGACTTTGACCTGCCAATATCACCTCCCCGGAAAGCTGCCAGCCCAAAAACGGCGCTGCCTGGCACTGTTAACGCCTTTCAGCCGCGTTGGTGCCCGCCTCAATGTCTTGACTTGTGGTTTTGCTTCGGCCATCAATGCCGCGAACTAATTTGGAGAGGTCCCGTGCGGGCACTCATTCTCGTAGTACGCAGGCGCATCGGCAACGTGGGGTAAAACCCCGCGCGATAGCTGATGCGCCGAACACAAGGTCCCAAACGGGGCCTTTTTTATTGCCTTTTTTCCGACAACGCGGTTTTAAGGCGGCAAGGATAGTAACGCCCGGTACGGTGGGCCCCGAGGAGTAGGATAGCGAAAATGGCAGAGAAGATGACCGGCGCGGAGATGGTGATCCAGGCACTGACGGATCAGGGTGTTGAACATATCTTCGGATATCCCGGTGGTGCCGCACTGCCGATCTATGACGCGATGTTCCAGCAGGATTTCGTCCAGCACATTCTTGTGCGCCACGAACAGGGCGCGACCCATATGGCAGAAGGCTATGCCCGCTCGACCGGGAAGCCGGGCGTGGTGCTGGTGACCTCGGGTCCGGGCGCGACCAACGCCGTTACCGGCCTCACCGACGCGCTCCTCGACTCCATCCCGCTCGTCTGCATCACTGCCCAGGTTCCGACCACGCTGATCGGCACGGACGCTTTCCAGGAATGCGACACCGTGGGCATCACCCGCTCCTGCACCAAGCACAACTACCTCGTGAAGTCGGTGCACGACTTGCCGCGCATCCTGCATGAGGCATTCCTCATCGCTACGACCGGCCGCCCGGGCCCTGTGGTCATCGACATTCCCAAGGATGTGCAGTTTGCCCTCGGTGAATATTACCGCCCCGATGCCGATACACTGCGCCACCAGTCCTATCGTCCGCAGGTGGATGGCGACCTCGCCGCCATCGAGGCGGCTGTCGATCTCATGCTCAAGGCCGAACGCCCAATCTTCTATACGGGCGGTGGTGTCATCAATGCGGGCCCCGAAGCCTCGCAGAACCTGCGCGAACTCGCAGAACTGACCGGTTTCCCCGTGACCTCGACCCTGATGGGCCTCGGCGCCTTTCCCGCGTCCAGCCCGCAGTGGATGGGCATGCTGGGCATGCACGGCACCTACGAAGCCAATCTGGCGATGCATGACTGCGACGTCATGATCAATATTGGCGCCCGCTTCGACGACCGTATCACCGGCCGCATCGACGCGTTCTCGCCGAACAGCCGCAAGATCCATGTCGACATCGACCCGTCATCAATCAACAAGGTCGTGCAGGTGGATATCCCGATCATCGGCGACTGCAACCGCGTCCTCGAAGAGATGATCCGCATCTGGCGCAGCAAGACCAATCAGCCGCGCACCGAAGCGATCGCTCCCTGGTGGGACCAGATCGCCAAGTGGCGTGCCGTGAATTCGCTCGGCTACAAGAACTCCGACACGATCATCAAGCCGCAATACGCCATCGAGCGTCTCTATGAGGCGACAAAGAAGCAGTCGAAGGAAGTCTACATCACGACCGAAGTCGGCCAGCACCAGATGTGGGCGGCGCAGCACTTCCACTTCGACAAGCCGAACCACTGGATGACTTCCGGCGGTCTGGGCACGATGGGCTATGGCCTGCCGGCCGCCGTCGGCGTGCAGGTTGCGCATCCGGATGCGCTGGTCATCGACATCGCTGGCGAAGCCTCGGTGCAGATGACCATGCAGGAACTCTCCACGGCCATTCAGTATCGCCTGCCGATCAAGGTGTTCATCCTCAACAATGAACGCATGGGCATGGTCCGCCAGTGGCAGGACCTGCTGCATGGCTCGCGCTACGCGCACTCCTATTCGGAATCGCTGCCGGATTTCGTCAAGCTCGCCGAAGCCTATGGTGCCAAGGGCATCCGCTGCGAAACCCCGGCCGAACTCGACGCGGCAATTGCCGAAATGCTCGACTATGACGGCCCGGTGCTCTTCGACGTCATAGTCGAAAAGGACGAGAACTGCCTGCCGATGATCCCGTCGGGCAAGCCGCATAACGAAATCATCCTGCCCGATACTGCCAATATCGGCGACATCATCGACGAGAAGGGACGGCAGCTGGTCTAGGCCACTGCGGAGGATTTTTAGACATGAACGCACATCTGCAGCCCACCGGTTCCGCCTATTTCCTGACCCAGGAAACCCAGCTGACGGAACGCCATACGCTCTCCGTCCTGGTCGACAACGAGCCCGGGATCCTCGCCCGCGTTGTCAGTCTCTTTTCAGCGCGCGGCTTCAATATCGAAAGCCTGACCGTCAGCGAGACCGAACACGACAAGCGACTTAGTCGCATCACCGTTGTCGTGGTCGCTACGCCCAAGGTTCTGGTCCAGATCAAGCTTCAGCTTGAGCGTTTGGTGCCGGTGCACCGGGTGCACGACCTCACCGCGGAAGGCGCCTATCTTGAGCGCGAGCTGGCCCTGATCAAGGTCAAGGGCACCGGCGAGCACCGGGCCGAGACCCTCCGTCTGGCCGATGCCTTCCGCGCCCACATCGTCGATGCGACGGTCGAGAGCTTCGTTTTCGAGGTGACCGGCAAGCCGGAAAAGATCGACAGCTTCATCGCCCTGATGTCGCCGCTCGGCCTCGTGGAAGTCGTCCGCACCGGTCTGGCGGCCATCAGCCGCGGCCCGAGCGGCATGTGATCGGCAAAAACTGATCGCTGCTATCAAAAGGTACGATTGGGCGGTTCGCCCAGTCTGGTGTAGAGCAGGGGCATCGTCTCCTGAGTCCCGACATGACCCTGCTGTCCGCTAATCTCAACGCCGTCGCCCAGTTGCGTAACCGCCGCGATCTTCCCTGGCCAAGTGTCACCGGGATCGCGCGCGTTGTGCTTGACGCGGGCGCCAGCGGCATCACGGTCCATCCGCGGCCGGACGAGCGCCATATCCGACGCACCGATGTCTTTGACCTCAGCGAGCTCTTGCGTGCCGAATACCCCGAGGCCGAGTTCAACATCGAGGGCTATCCGAGCGCCGATTTCGTTGCCCTCATCAACGAGATCAATCCCCATCAGGTGACGCTTGTGCCGGACGATCCTGCCCAGGCCACCTCCGATCACGGCTGGGATTTTGTTGGCCAGCAGGCGCTGCTGACCGATGTCATTGCGCAACTGAAGGCCCCAGGCCGCCGTATTTCGCTCTTTGCCGATCCGGACACCAACCAAGCTGGCATTGCTGCCGCCAAGGCTGCCGGCGCTGACCGCATCGAACTCTTCACCGGTCCCTATGGCGCCTGCCACGACGATCCGGCAGCAGCCGACGCGCAATTGGCGGTGCTTGCTGTGACCTGCCAGAAGGCGCTCGATGCCGGGCTTGGCGTCAATGCCGGTCACGACCTGACGCTTGAAAACCTGCCAGCGTTCCAGGCCAAGGTGCACGGCGTTTCGGAAGCCTCGATCGGTCACGGGCTGACCGCTGACGCGCTGCTCTATGGTTTTGCCGAAGCCACAAGACGCTATATCGCCGTTCTGGCCTGATCGGCGGCGGCTGCAACCAGGACTGCCTGTCACTCAATCCGCTCGCCTAGATTGTTGCGCCCTTGTGAACACTGCGTCTTGCACCAGGCATAGACGAGCCACTGACCCCGCTTAGTTCCTCCAAAGTTCCACGAAAACCCTTTCGTTATCGATACTTACACCCGTGTGCCTATGCCACCCATATGTGTCTGGGCGACACGGACGTACCCTCTTGAGAGTTTCGCTGACAGGCACATATATCGCCTCAGTTACGTTTTGTTACTGGAGGCTGAACCCCATGTCCAAACTCAAGATTGGCGTCATCATCTCGTCCACCCGCCCGACCCGCTTCGGCGAGCTCCCGGCCCAGTGGATCCTTGAAAAGGCCAATGCGCGCCCGGAAATCGACGCCGAGATCGTCGACCTGCGCGACTTCAACCTGCCTTTCTTTGACGAGGTTGCATCGAACGCCTGGGCTCCGAGCCAGAACCCGGAAGCCGTTCGTTGGCAGAAGAAGATCGCCGAATTTGACGGCTACATTTTCGTCACCGCTGAATACAACCGCGCCATCACCGGTGCGCTGAAGAACGCCATCGACCAGGCTTATGTCGAGTGGAACAAGAAGGCTTTCGGCGCCGTCGGTTACGGTTCGGTTGGCGGCGCCCGCGCCATCGAAAACCTCCGCACCATCGGTGTTGAACTGCAGATGGTTTCGACCCGTTCGGCAGTCCATATCGCCGGCGCAGACTTCTTCTCCGTTCACCCGGGCTTTGGTGGCACCAAGACCCTGGCTGACCTTGAGCCGGCAATCGGCCCGTCGGCCAACGACATGCTCGACCAGCTGATCTGGTGGGGCAATGCTGCAAAGGCTGCGCGCGAAAACGAAAATCAGGCTGCAGCCGCAGCCGAGTAAGTTTGCGCGGACTTCGGTCTCCGCTTACCTCGAAAGGCCGGTGCGTCTGCACCGGCCTTTCTTGTATTTTGAACCTTTTAGATAGAAGTGTGTTGTGTTCCTCGGGCCCCGGGTGTACTCCGCGCCCGCCTTGAACCAGCGAGAGCGCTCTAGCTCATGACGCCCACGGATCAGTCCGGCCTACCTCCCGACCAGACTCCCACTACAGAACATGGCCAAGAGAAGAGCAGCCTGCCGCTGCTTACGCTCGGCGCTATCGGAGTTGTCTACGGGGATATCGGCACCAGCCCCATCTATGCCTTCCGCCAGGCCACCCATATCCGGCCCGGCGCGGCGGGCACCGAGATTGAAATTCTCGGCCTGCTTTCGCTGATCGTCTGGGCGCTGACCCTGACGGTCGCGATCAAATACATCTTCTTCGTCACCCGCGCCGACAACAATGGCGAGGGCGGCACGCTCAGCCTCATGGCGCTGGCGCGAAAGACGTTCACCAACCCACCCGCCTGGATCACCTTGCTCGGCGTCATCGGTGCCGCCATGTTCTATGGCGACGCGCTGCTGACGCCTGCTATGTCGGTGTTGTCAGCAGTGGAGGGTATCGAGCTTGTTGCGCCCGGCATGAGCCGCTGGGTCGTGCCGATCACGCTGGTGATCATTGTCGGCATTTTCCTCGTCCAGAAATTCGGCACCGCCAAGGTGGCCATCGTCTTCGGACCAGTGACCGCGCTCTGGTTCCTGGTGCTGGGATTTTCTGGCCTCGTCCAGATCCTCGCCAATCCCGGGGTACTGGCCGCACTCAATCCGCTCCTGGGTTTCGGCTTTCTCATCAACCATTTCGGCATCGCCTTTGTGGTCATGGGCGCGGTTTTTCTCGCCGTGACAGGCGCCGAGGCGCTCTATGTTGACCTTGGTCACTTTGGCCGGAAGCCAATTGTGCTGGCCTGGTTCCTGC
>JAAZLP010000293.1 GCA_012799265.1 Phyllobacteriaceae bacterium
CTTCCCTTACGCGATCCCCACGATCCGGCGTTTATGGCGCTCAATCCCAATGCGACCGTGCCGGTGCTTGTCGAGGATCATGGCACCGCGCTCTGGGAGAGTAATGGTCTGCTTGTCTATCTCGCGCAGACCCGCGGCGCGCTCCTGCCCAAGGATCGGCATGAGCTGGGCCTTGCCCTGCAATGGCTCGGTTGGCAGGGAACAGAACTTAACGCCGCCTGGGGCTATGCGGTGCAGGCCCTGCTGCGCCGGACGAAAGGTTATGACGACGCCGGTAAGATCGAAGAGTCCATCCGGCGCTGGACGGCAAAGATGGAAATCCTTGAAGCTGAGTTGTCGCGACGCACGCCCTTTATCGCCGGGAGTACGTTCTCCATCGCTGATATCGCGCTCGGGCTTTCCTGCCATCGCTGGTTCATGACCCCGTTCGACAAAAAGCCCCTGCCGGCCGTGAAGGGTTACTACGCGCGGCTACGGGGGCGCACCGAAGGGGCGCGATGGATGCCGGACGATTACGGGTGAAGAAACCTTTCCGCCCTCGGGCTCGACCCGAGGGCCACTCTTCACACGCTCAGTGGTGAGAGCCCGGGGACGGTGTGGTGGAAGCTTGGACGACATCCCCAAATGCAAAAAAACCCGCTGGATCGCTCCAGCGGGCCAATATTTGCGTTAACCGATATCCCGGTCGCCGCCTGAAACAGCTCATCCCTCGCGGTAATGCTGAATCCAGGTCGTTCTCAGTCCTGCCAGGCCATGCTTATCAATGGCTGCCTGCCAGTTGAGAAATTCATCGACGCTGAGCGTGTAACGCTCGCACGCCTCTTCGAGGCTGAGCAGGCCACCGCGAACGGCAGCAACAACTTCGGCCTTACGGCGAATAACCCACCTTCTCGTATTGGCGGGGGGGAGGTCTGCTATCGTAAGCGGACTACCATCCGGGCCGATAACGTACTTTACGCGCGGACGCATTTGTACGGTCATTTTACTCTCTACTCAAACCTGACCATATGAGGATTAGAGTAGGGCAGTGACCTTAAAATTCCCTCAAGGGAACACTTACAAGGCGTTAAGAAACCGCAGGCGTTTCAAGCCATTGCATCAAAGACGGGACAAATTTCCTTGATGCATGTCAATAGTTTGGAAAATGGCATGGAAAGCGCTGAACCCGGTCAGCTTTCGTCGGCAGGGGGCGGCTGGGTTTCGCTCACCAGCCGGACATCGGTCACGTCCTTGAGGGCGACCTTGTTCTTGCCCACGGTCAGCATCGGCTCGGCACCGGAGAAATCGACCGCCGTTACAACGCCCAGCGATTGGGTCGAGACCTTCACGGCATTGCCGGAGAGGTTGGTGCCCATGATCTCGATCGTATAGACGCCATCCGGCCGCTTGTTGCCGTCAGAGCCCACACCATCCCAGAGGAAGTTGCCGGGGCCGGCATTGAGCGAGCCGGTTTCGGTATAGACCACGCTGCCCGACGCGTCCTTGATGGTCACGGTGGCGTTGGCGACATTGGCGTCCGCATTATAGGCCCAGAAGGCGCCGCCATCTTTCAGTTCAGCCGTCTTGCCCGAAGCCGAAACCTGCTTGCCGATATAGGAGACAGCGTCAGCACGATGGCTCGACTGCGTATTGAGCAGCAGGGCCTCGAGGAAGTCATTGGTCTTGAGCTGCTGCTCTACCCCGGTGAACTGCACCAGTTGCTGGGTGAACTGGTTGGTGTCCATCGGGTCCAGCGGGTTCTGATTGCGCAGCTGCGTCGTCAGGATCGACAGGAAGGTGTCGAAATTGTCCGCAATGGTGGAGCGGGAGAGTGCGTTCTTGGAAGCGGTTGTTGCGCTGCCTGAAACTCCATCAATGGCCATAACGCCTGCTCCTTACGCGATAATGTTGACGCCGCTCGCCTGCAGCGAGCCACGATAGAGATTGACAGTGGGCAGCGGCTCAGCCTCGGCCGTGCCCGCGCCCGCCTCGCCATTGGCCCCGCCGTCCTGGCGCTCACCCTGTCCGAACTGGCCGGAAAAAGGGTTCTGCTTCAGCGAGAATTCGAGATTGGTCTTGCCCGCGTCGATACCAGCCTGTTGCAGCGCCCGTTCCAGCCCACGCTGGTCGCGCTGCATGAGATCGAGCGTTTCGGCCTTTTCGACCACCAGGCGCGCGTTGACCTGTCCGGCCTTGTCGATATCGAGCCGCACATCGATGCGGCCCAGTTCGGGCGGATCGAGACGGATCTGAAACCGGGTGTTGCCGTCCTGAACCTGCCGGGCAAGTTCAAAGGCGATCTGGGGCAGGTTGAGTTGTTGCTGACTGGTCTGGTAACCGGCCTGGATAACGCGCGGATTGGCCACCGCATCGACGCGCAATTGCGCCGCGTCCGGTCCAACCGCATTGGCGGCGGCGGGGCTGGTTTCAGCAACAGGCGCTGCAATGGCATTGACCGGCGCTGGACGCTCGGCGCGCATGGCTTCGGGGCGCTCGCGGGCAGGACGATCATCGCTTGCGTCGCGATCTGCGCCAGAGCTCTCGGCACTGGCCTCGGCAGGCTTGGCGGCACGAGAAGTGGGTTCCGCTTGGTCCGCACTGTCTGCCGTTTTGCCGGTCAGCACAGGTTCGGTCAGTTTCAGGGCAGGCGTCGCCAGTTCAGGCGCGTCGGGAACAAGGGCCTCGGCCTTCGCGGCGGCCATGAAACGGCTCATCGCTTCGGCAATGTCGGCCGAGGGTTCGCCATCGACCGGCATGCCGATGCCGGCGAGCTTTTCCGCCGAAACCTCTCCGTCCTGGATGGCCGCGAGCAGGGCGCCCATCTTGTCGCCCAGGCTCTTGAGCTGGTTCTCGAGGGCGCTCAGGTCGGCCGCCCCTTGGATATTGGCGTCGGCAATGGAGCTGGCGACCGGCGTAAGAAGCCCGGTCAGCGTCGCGGCGAGCCCTTTACCTTCGGCATCGTTGCCTGCCAGCAATGCCGCAAAATCGGTCGGAACGGGCAGGGCGTCGAGATCAAGGCCGAGTGCGCCCGCGAGATCGCTCAGCGCAGCTTCGATCTGGGCCAGAAGATCTGGATCGAGCGGCGACCCTGCATCAAGACCGGCCTTGAGTGCTCCCATGGCATCAATGAAATCGAGCATGGGGCGAGAGTCAGCTGGCACGGCTTGCGCGATGGGCATGCCCAAAGCATCAAGCAGGGTCTCCGGTCCCTGATCGTCATCCCCGCCATCGGTCAGCCCTTCGCCGATACCGGCGAGCAGTGCGGCAAGGTCGATGTCCGTACCAGAGGCCGGCTGGCTGCTCGTGACCTTGTCTTCGAC
>JAAZLP010000294.1 GCA_012799265.1 Phyllobacteriaceae bacterium
CAAACCGAGTGCCTAAGATGCCCCTTATGGCCATTTGACACATGAAGCCAAGATGAACGGAGCATTCAACTGCCGACACGGCAATGCCAAATGGGCAATTAGGCAATATTTTTGTTAAACGTCGAGGGTTTAGTTGAAGCACAGATACTGGATACTTGGACTACTCGGCGTTTTTGCCGCCGCCGTTGGCGTATTCAACGCGGGCTGGCGCGTTGGCCCGCCGGCCGATTCGGAGCTTCGCCTGATCGCGCATCGTGGCGTCCATCAAACCTACTCGCGCGAAAACCTCGATAACGATACATGCACCGCAGAGCGGATCTTTGAGCCGACCCACGGCCTTCTGGAAAACACCCTGCCCTCGATGGAAGCCGCCTTTGCTGCGGGAGCCGATATTGTCGAACTCGATGTGCATCCGACGACGGATGGCCAGTTTGCCGTCATGCATGACTGGACTGTCGACTGCCGCACGGAAGGCACTGGCGAAACGCGCAGCCACGACATGAAGACGTTGCGGGCTCTCGATGTCGGCTACGGCTATACGGCTGACAATGGGCAGACCTTTCCCTTCCGCGGCAAAGGCGTTGGCTTGATGCCTGAGTTGAGCGAGGTCATGTCCGCCCTGCCCGGCCAGCAATTCCTCATCAACTTCAAGAGTCGCGAACAGCGTGAAGGCGACATGCTCGCGGCGTTCGTTGCTGAACATCCAGATTGGCGAAATTCTGTTTGGGGCGCCTATGGCGGGGATGAGCCCACATATCGCGCAGCCGAGCTGATCGACGGGCTCAATGTCTGGGCGCGGAGAGGGCTGGTCGATTGCCTAACCCAATATATGGGCCTCGGATGGACCGGCTTTGTGTCGGAGGCATGCCGAAATACCAAGGTAATGCTGCCCATCAATGTCGCCCCCTTCATTTGGGGCTGGCCGAACCTGCTGCAGGAGCGGATGGCATCTGTGGGCAGCGAAATCATCCTGCTGGGCCCTTTCGGCGTAGGCGACCCTGGAACGGCCGGAATCGATGATCTCGAAACCCTTGCGCAGGTGCCCGACGGCTTTGGCGGCTATGTGTGGACCAACAAGATCGAGGTCATCGGGCCTGTGGTGAAAGGTCTAATGCCGCCCGAATTGCCGCCAGCACCGTGATGACGCCGCGACGATAGACAAGTATGGTAGTTCCGTTCCTCTGAGTCTTTCCCCTCGAATCTGGATATTGCGATGCCGGTCGGCGTCATTCTGGCGTTTGTCGCCTACGCGATATTTTCGGTGTCCGACGCCCTCATAAAGGTGGCAGGCCCGACCCTTTCGGTGTTCGAGATCGCCTTTTTCACCACCAGCTTCTCCATTTTACCGGCTGTACTTTCCAACCGGACGGAGCGCTGGCGCGACATCTACAAGCTGCACCACCCCTGGCTCCTCCATCTGCGCTGCGCGACGGCGATCACGGGGACGGCCTGCGTCATGTATGCCTTCACGCACATTCCCTTTGCCGACGTTTACGCCATCGGCTTCCTAACGCCTGTCTTCGTCACCATCCTCTCCGTGATCTTCCTCAAGGAGCATGTGACGCCGCAGCGCTGGCTGCTGCTCGCGCTATGTTTCCTCGGCGTGGTGCTGGTCATTCGGCCCGGCATGAAGGAGGTGGCACCCGGACATATCATCATCATGGTCGGCGCCTTCATGGGCTCGATCACGACCATCATCCTGCGCCACGTCGCCCCTCGCGAGCGACGGGTCAGCATTGTGGGTCTGCTGGTGCTTTATTCGGCGATCATCAACGGCATCCTGATGCTCCCCACCTTTGTCGTACCAAGCCTCGAGCAGCTTGGGCTCTTCCTTGGCATTGGCCTTCTGGGTGGCCTGGGCGGGCTTCTGGTGATTGCCGCAACCAAGGTGACGCCCGCCAATCTGGTGGCGCCGGTTCAGTATAGCCAGTTGATCTGGGCCATCCTCTTTGGCGCACTGTTCTTTGGCGAATATCCGGACTGGATTGCGGTGGCGGGAATGATCGTTGTTGTGGTGAGCGGGCTGCTCAATGTGCTCAGCGACCACAAGCCGATCCGCTGGAAGCCGCGCATCTTCTTCTTCCGCGCCGGCCTATGAAAAAGGCCCGGCAGATGCCGGGCCTATCAACTTCATGATCAATCTGATCAGATCAGCGCGCGGATCGCGGCAATTGCCTCATTGGCCTTGGAGCCGTCCGGACCGCCGCCCTGGGCCATGTCGGGACGGCCACCACCACCCTGCCCGCCGAGCGCCGCCGTGGCAGACTTGATCAGCGTGCCGGCCGCATATTGTCCGGTGAGATCGTCGGTGACACCAATGGCCACCGTACCCTTGCCGTCTTCACCCTTGAGCACCATGACCACCACGCCCGACCCGATGCGCTTCTTTTCAGCATCGACCACCGACTTGATGTCCTTGGCAGCTACGCCTTCGACAACGCGACCGACAAAGGTCACGCCATTGACGGTCTCGGACGCAGCAGCGTCGCCGCCACCGCCGAGCGCCAGCTTCTGGCGAGCATCAGCAAGAGCCCGTTCGGCACTCTTGAGCTGGTTCTGAAGCGCTTCAATGCGTTCGAGAACTTCATGCGTACCCGAGCGCAGGAGCCCCGCAGCCGAGGAAACGATGTTTACATTGGCATTGCCACGATGACGCGCGGCGGTGCCGGTCAATGCCTCGACGCGACGGACGCCAGCAGCAACGGCGCCTTCAGAGACGATGGAAACGAGACCGATATCGCCCGTGCGGCGCACATGGGTGCCGCCGCAGAGTTCGACCGACCAGCCAAGACCGTTACCGGTCGGCTCGCCCATGGAAACCACGCGAACTTCATCGCCGTACTTCTCGCCAAACAGCGCGCGGGCGCCAGATTCCTTGGCCTCATCCACACCCATGAGGCGGGTCTCGACCGGCGTGTTCTGCAGGATGATGGCATTGGCGAGATCTTCCACCTCTGCCAGCTCCTGCGGGGTCATCGGCTTGGTGTGCACGAAGTCGAAGCGCAGGCGATCGGCCGAAACCATGGAGCCCTTCTGGGCGACGTGATCGCCGAGCACGATGCGCAGGGCTTCATGCAGGAGGTGGGTTGCCGAGTGATTGGAGCGAATAGCCGAACGGCGCTCGTGATCGACGACGAGTTCGACCGCCTGACCGACCTTGAGCGCGCCTTCCTTGACAGAGACGCGGTGCGCGAAAACGCCCTGATACTTGTTGGTGTCGGTGACTTCCGCCAGCACGCCCTCGGCTTTAATGACGCCCTGATCACCGACCTGGCCGCCGCTTTCTCCGTAGAACGGGGTCTGGTTGACGACGACGATGCCATCCTGACCCGCTTCAAGCATGTCCACTTCCTTGCCGTCGACGAGGAGAACCTTGATCTCGGCTTCGGCGGTTTCCGTCTCGTAGCCGAGGAACTCCGTCGGGCCGAGCTTGTCGGCAAGACCAAACCACACGGTATCCGTACCGGCTTCACCCGAACCGGCCCAGTTCTTCCGAGCTTCGGCCTTCTGCTGGGCCATTGCGGCGTCGAAACCGGCCTGGTCGACCGTGATCGAGCGCGTGCGCAGTGCATCCTCGGTCAGGTCGAGCGGGAAGCCATAGGTGTCGTAGAGTTTGAAAGCTGTCGCGCCGTCGAGCACGTCGCCCTCGCCCAGCGAAGCGGTTTCGGCTTCGAGGATCTGCAGGCCACGGCCCAGCGTCTTGAGGAAGCGACCTTCTTCCAGGCGGACCGTTTCGGCGATCATGGCTTCGCCGCGGGCCAGTTCCGGATAAGCCTGGCCCATTTCGCGGACCAGGGTCGGAACAAGCTTGTAGATGGTCGGCTCGCTGGCGCCGAGCAGGGTCGCATGGCGCATGGCGCGGCGCATGATGCGGCGCAGCACGTAGCCACGACCTTCATTGGAGGGCAGCACGCCTTCGGCAATGAGGAAGCTCATCGAACGCAGGTGATCTGCGATCACGCGCAGCGAGCGGTTGCCCGGACCGTTGACGTCCGAATTGGTGGCGTTTGCGGCAGCGCCGATCAGCGCCTTGAAGAGATCGATGTCATAGTTGTCGTGGACGCCCTGCATCACGGCAGCAATGCGTTCCAGACCCATGCCGGTGTCGATGGAGGGGCGCGGCAGGCCGGTGCGGGACCCATCGGCATGCTGCTCGAACTGCATGAAGACGAGGTTCCAGATTTCGATCCAGCGATCGCCATCTTCTTCCGGAGAACCCGGAGGGCCTCCCCAGACCTTGTCGCCATGGTCGTAGAAAATTTCCGAGCAAGGACCACAGGGACCGGTATCGCCCATCTGCCAGAAGTTGGACTTTGCCCCCAGGCGAACGATGCGGTCTTCGGAAAGACCTGCGATCTTCTTCCAGAGCTCAAGCGCCTCGTCATCGTCCTGATAGACGGTGACCATCAGCTTTTCGCGCGGCAGCGCCCAGTCCTTGGTCAGAAGGTTCCAGGCCAGCTCGATCGCCTGATCCTTGAAATAGTCGCCAAACGAGAAATTGCCGAGCATCTCGAAGAACGTGAGATGGCGCGCCGTGTAGCCGACA
>JAAZLP010000295.1 GCA_012799265.1 Phyllobacteriaceae bacterium
CATGTTGTTCTCCTACGCGTCCAGGTTCTTGCCAACCGCGCGCATCAGGAAGATGGCGACGATGTTGGCGATGATGACGGCAACGACCCCGCCAGCAGACCCGGCTCCAATGTCGTTGGACAAAATGCCGGTGCGGAAAACGAGGAAGGCGATGTTGGTCGACGCGTAGCCCGGACCACCGCCGGTGGTGACGCGTATCTCCGCAAAGATGCCGAGCAGGACAATCGTCTGGATGAGGATGACGATGGTGATCGCCCGCGCCATGTGCGGCAGGATGATGTAGCGGAAGCGGTTGATCGCATTGGCGCCGTCCATTTCGGCGGCTTCACGCTGTTCCTCGGAGAGGGTGATCTCGTTTCTCAGACCATTTCGATGGCGAATAAGCCTCTAGCCTTCGCCCTGCCCCCTTCTGACAAACGGCGCCTCCTCTCGCGTCAGACCAGCATAGACCGCATCGAGGCTGAGGCGTCCGCCCGCGGCAGGTTTGAGGCAAACCAGCTCTGTTTCGTATCGGATAAGCCAAGATCGGTGCTATAGCGCCCCGCATTCTTTGAGCCACGAAAGATGCGCGGGCGGGCTAGGGCTGGCTCAGAAACCAGGCGATCAGTTCAGCGGAATTTGCGACACCCACGGAGCGGGCCAGCCGAAGCCGGTGTGCCTCAACAGTCCGCTGGGACAAACCAAGTTCCTGCGCAATGGTCGCATTGGTTTTCCCTTGCGCCACGAGGGTCAGCACCTGCCGTTGGCGCCCTGTCAGCTTGAGCGTGACGTCCGTCACAGGCCTGTTTATCGGCTCAAATGAATAGAGCGCCGCAGCGAACGGGTCGGCCGCATCCTGCGCCCTGCCATTGACCTTGCACCAGAAGCGTCGACCTTCGGAACTAGCCATGATCCGCTCGTCATAGTAGACCGCCCCTCCTGCCAGATTGGTCCGCCACATTTCGCCCGTGCGCACGAAGTCGGCGATGGCCGGGTAGAGCCTCGAAAAGCTCGCGTCGACCAACTCGTCGCGCTGAAAACCGAAGAGATCGGCAAAGGCCTCGTTGCAGTCGCGAATGATCCGGTGGGTCGCGAATACCAGCGGCACCGGCATCTCGGAGAGGGTGAATTTCGGGGGTGAATTCATGTCGTATTAATACGCCTAACTCGCTGCCTTGAACAGGCTCTAGCGTCCGTCCAAACCCGCATCAGGAGACCTTATTTCGATGCGCAAAACCTGTTCCACAGTCGCTGACGCCCTCGAACGCCTGTTGCGCGACAGCATGACCATCATGTCCTCAATCGGGTAGCCCGAATGCCAATCAAGAAAATCCTCGTTGCCAACCGTAGCGAGATCGCCATCCGTGTGTTCCGCGCCGCCAATGAGCTGGGGCTGAAAACCGTTGCGGTCTTTGCCGAGGAAGACAAGCTGGCCCTGCATCGCTTCAAGGCCGACGAGGCCTATCTGATCGGCAAGGGCAAGGGTCCGGTCGAGGCGTACCTGCAGATCGACGAATATATCCGCATCGCCAAGCTCTCGGGCGCCGATGCCATCCATCCGGGCTATGGCCTCCTCTCGGAGAGCCCGGAATTCGTCGATGCCTGCGAAGAGGCCGGCATCACCTTTATCGGCCCGCGGGCCCAGACCATGCGCGATCTCGGCAA
>JAAZLP010000296.1 GCA_012799265.1 Phyllobacteriaceae bacterium
AAAACTTAACCCTAATAATCGGTGATTTTATTGTATTAGTGGGTTCCGATCGCAGAAACTTACGATACTTGTTTAATAGCGGCCTCAACCTGGCTCACCACAGTCTCCACCAATGCTGCATCATCGGCTTCGCCCATGACCCGGATGACGGGCTCGGTGCCGGAGGGGCGCACGACGAGACGACCAGCATCGCCAAGCAATGCCTGACCATCGGCAATGGCCTGGATGACCTGCTTGTGCTCCATGGGCTTGCCGGACTTGAACTTCACGCTGCGCAGCAGCTGCGGCACCTTTTCGAAGCGGGAGCAGATTTCGGAGACCGGGATGCCCTTCTGCTTGAGCACGCCCAGCAATTGCAGGCCAGCAACGAGGCCGTCGCCTGTGGTGGTGAAGTCGGACAGGATAATGTGGCCGGACTGTTCGCCGCCAACATTGAAGCCCTTTGCGCGCATGGCTTCGAGCACATAGCGGTCGCCGACCTGGGTGCGTTCCAGCGTGAGCCCAAGCTTGGTCATGTGTCGCTCGAGACCAAGATTGCTCATGATGGTGGCGACAATGCCCCCGCCCGTGAGCATGCCCCGTTCGAGCCAGCTTTCAGCGATCACTGCCATCAACTGGTCGCCATCGACGACGTGGCCGCGCTCATCGACAATGATGATGCGGTCAGCATCGCCATCGAGGGCAATGCCGATATCGGCGCGCACTTCCTTGACCTTGGCAGCGAGGGCCTCGGGGGCAGTGGAGCCGACCTTGTGATTGATGTTGAAACCATCCGGCTCGACGCCGATGGAGAAGACTTCTGCGCCCAGTTCCCAGAGCGCCACCGGAGCGACCTTGTAGGCGGCGCCATTGGCGCAATCGAGCACGATGCGCAGGCCCGCCAGGTCGACGCCGCGGGGCAGGGTGCGCTTGGCATATTCGATATAGCGGGTGCGCGCTTCCTCGTCGCGATGCGCGCGGCCGATATCGCGACCCTTGGCCAGGTGGCGGGTCATGTCGCCATCGATTAACTGCTCGATCTCGCGTTCGATTTCGTCGCTGAGCTTATAGCCATCGGGACGAAACAGCTTGATGCCGTTGTCCTCGAAAGGATTGTGCGAGGCCGAGATCATGACGCCGAGATCGGCGCGCAGCGAACGGGTCAGCATGGCGACGGCCGGGGTCGGCATCGGTCCGAGCAGGTAAACGTCCATGCCAACAGCGGTGAAACCGGCAGTCAGGGCCTGCTCAATCATATAACCCGAACGGCGAGTGTCCTTGCCGATGACGACACGATTGCGGTGGTCGCCGCGCACGAATTTGGTGCCAGCGGCCATACCGACCTTGAGCGCCAGTTCAGGGGTGAGTTTGTCGCCATTGGCAAGACCACGAATACCGTCGGTGCCGAAGTATTTTCTTGGCAAGATCGTCCTCGAACTGGTTCGTCTACACTAATACCACTTGTGCGGTGAATAGCTGAGCAGAAGTGAATCGAAAAGGGTCACCCTTGGGTGACCCTTAATTGAGATGTTGAAACTCTCGGTCAGCTTTCCGGCTGCGGTTCCATGCCGGGCTCCGGCGGCGTGTCGGGACGCTTCTTGGTAGTCTTGCCAGCGGCAGGAACACCCGAGGCCTTCGGCGCGGAGGGACCATTCTCATCCGGGCGAACCGGCTGCTTGCCGTCCATCAGGGCGCGGAGCTCGTCACCGGTTAGGGTTTCATACTCCAGCAGCGCCTGCGCGATCGCTTCCCATTCCTTTTCGTAGGTGGTCAGGATTTCGCGAGCAGAAGCTTCGCCATCCTCGATCAGCTTGCGCACTTCCTGGTCAATCAGCTTGGCCGTGTCATCCGACATGTGCTGGGACTGGGTTACCGAATGGCCGAGGAAGACTTCCTGGTCGTTGGACTTGTAGCGAACGCGACCGAGCTTTTCGCTCATGCCCCATTCCATGACCATGGAGCGGGCAAGGCTGGTCGCCATCTGGATATCGCCGGAGGCGCCAGAGGTGACCTTTGCCGGGCCGAACTTCTTGATTTCAGCTTCGCGACCACCGAACAGCATGGTGAGACGGGCAAGCGCCTTTTCACGGCTGAACGAATAGCTGTCGTTCTCCGGCAGGGTCATGACCATGCCCAGCGCACGACCGCGCGGGATGATGGTGGCCTTGTGGATCGGGTCGATGCCGGCAACCTTGAGCGCGATGATGGCGTGGCCAGCTTCGTGATAGGCGGTCAGCTTCTTCTCGTCATCGGTCATGGCCATGGTGCGGCGCTCGGCGCCCATCATGATCTTGTCCTTGGCGTCTTCGAATTCCTGATGGGTAACAAAGCGCTTGTTCTTGCGCGCCGCCATCAGGGCCGCCTCGTTGACAAGGTTCATCAGATCCGCGCCGGAGAAACCGGGCGTACCACGAGCCAGAACCTTGAGGTCGACGTCGGGTGCCAGCGGCACCTTGCGGACGTGGACCTTGAGCACCTTTTCGCGGCCCGAGACGTCCGGGTTCGGCACGACGACCTGACGGTCGAAACGGCCGGGACGCAGAAGGGCAGGGTCGAGAACGTCGGGACGGTTGGTCGCCGCGATCAGGATGATGCCTTCATTGGCTTCAAAGCCGTCCATCTCGACCAGGAGCTGGTTGAGCGTCTGTTCGCGTTCGTCATTGCCGCCGCCAAGGCCTGCACCGCGATGACGGCCGACCGCATCGATTTC
>JAAZLP010000297.1 GCA_012799265.1 Phyllobacteriaceae bacterium
ATCGCGCTCGACCTTGGCCTGCGCAAGACACCCAGCCTGCCGCCGCTGGCGCATGGCGAAGAGTGGCAGGTGCATGGCGGCGGATTTTATCACATCCAGAAATACCTCGTGGCGCCGGAATTTTTGCCCGAGCACCTGACCTGGTTCAAATGGGAAAGCTACGCGACCTGGCTATCGGGCGCCGTGCTGCTCATGCTGCTCTATTATATCGGCGCTGATCTCTACCTCGTTGACCGGAACGTGCTCGACGTGCCGAGCTGGGTGGCAATCCTGCTGTCGGCAGGCTCGATTGTGCTGGGCTGGCTGCTCTACGACACGCTCTGCAAGTCGCCGATCGGGCAATCGACAACCGGGCTGATGCTGGTGCTGTTCGCCATTCTGGTCGCGATGAGCTGGGGTTACACGCAGCTCTTCACCGGTCGCGCCGCGATGCTGCATATGGGCGCGTTCACCGCGACCATCATGACCATGAACGTCGCCGGGATCATCATTCCCAACCAGAAGATCGTGGTGGCGGACCTCAAGGCCGGGCGGGTGCCGGATGCCAAATATGGAAAGATCGCCAAGCAGCGGAGCCTGCATAACAACTACCTGACGCTGCCGGTCATCTTCTTCATGCTCTCGAGCCACTACCCGCTGGCCTTTGCGACGCAGTGGAACTGGATCATCGCCTCGCTGATCTTCCTGGTTGGCGTGGTGATCCGGCACTATTTCAACACGCGCCACGCGCGGAAGGGCAATCCGCACTGGACCTGGGCCGTGGCGGTGATCCTGATGCTGGTTATCGCGTGGCTGTCGACGGCGCCAAAGCTGCCTGGAGCGGGTGATGAAACGCCGGCGTCGGCCACTGGCGAGCGTTTCATGGCGGCGACCCATTTCGCGGAAGCCAGCCAGATCGTGCAGGGCCGCTGCGGCATGTGCCATACCGCTGAGCCGGTGTGGGAAGGTGTCTATCAGGCGCCCAAGAACGTCATTCTCGACAGCGACATTGCCGTCGCCAACCACGCGCATGACATCACCATGCAGGCCGGCTGGAGCCATGCCATGCCGCCAGGCAATGTGACCGAGATGACAGCGGCGGAACGCGCATTGCTCGTAGAATGGTATCGCGAGGGCGCAGGCTCATGAGCCGGACAATCCTGCGCGGCCGGGTGCTGAGCTTTCATCGCGCGCCGCAGGGCATCGATGATGTCGAGAGCTATCTTTATCTCGAGGATGGTGCCGTCAGCATTGAGGACGGGCTGGTCGTCGCGGTTGGCGATTTTGCCGAGGCGGAGACAGCAGGGGCGGTCATCATCGACCATCGGCCCCATCTCATCATGCCGGGCTTCATCGACCTGCATCTGCACTATGTGCAGAGCAATATCATGGCCGCCTATGCCGGTTCGCTGCTCGAATGGCTCAACACCTACACCTTCATCGAAGAGCAAAAGTTTTCCCAACAGGGGCATGCCGATGCGGTGGCGGTCGACTTCTACGATGCGCTGATCCGGCACGGCACGACGACGGCGGTCGCCTATTGCTCAAGCCATCCGCGTTCTGTCGACGCCTTCTTTGCCGAAGCGCAGCGGCGAAACATGCTGATGGTCGGCGGCAAGGTCATGATGGACCGCAATGCGCCGGAAGGTCTGCTTGATACGGCGCAGTCGGGCTATGACGATACCAAAGCGCTCATCGCGCGCTGGCATGGCCGGGGGCGCGGGCTCTATGCGATCTCGCCACGCTTTGCCATTACCTCCACGCCTGAACAGATGGAGGCCGCGCAAGCGCTCGTGGCAGAGCATCCAGAATGCTATGTGCAGACGCATCTCAGCGAGAATGATGCAGAAATCACATACTCGATGGAGCTCTATCCGGACGCCAAGGACTATACCGGCATCTACGAGGATTACGGGCTGCTTGGACGCAAGACCCTCCTCGGCCACTCTATCCATCTCAGCCATCGCGAGACCACCGTGCTGGCCGAAACGGGATCGGTGGCGGTATTCTGTCCTACATCGAACCTCTTCCTTGGCTCAGGGCTGTTCGATTGCGAGCGGCTGATGAGCAATGGGGTGCGGGTAGGCGTGGCAACCGATATTGGCGGTGGCACCAGTGTGTCGATGCTGCGTACGCTTGATGAAGGCTACAAGGTACTCCAGCTCAAGGGGCAGCGATTGAACCCCCTAGCGTCGTTCCATATGGCGACAAGGGGCAATGCCGAGGCACTGGGGCTCGAGGAGACAATCGGCTCCATCGCGCCCGGGCGGGCCGCCGATCTCATCGTGCTGGATTCCGGAGCGACGCCAACCATGCGGCTGCGCAAGTCGACACTCGGAAGCCTCGCGGAAGAGCTGTTCCTGCTGCAAACATTGGGCGACGACCGGGCCATTGCCGAAGTCTATGTAGCTGGCGCAAGAGCGAAGTCTACTTTAGGCGGGTTGTGACTAGACCAGAGCTGGCCTAGTTTCGCCACGAAACTTGTTACCGAGGCATTTATGACCGAGTACCTGACCAAATCCGGCCTTTCCGTGCATCCGCTTCTCGTCGATTTTGTAGAGAAAGAGGCGCTTCCGGGGACCTCGGTATCGGTCGAGCAGTTCTGGGATGGGTTTGCGGCCATGCTCAAGGAGCATGTGCCGACCAATGCGCGACTTTTGGCGCGGCGCGAGGAACTGCAGGGCCAGGTCGACGAATGGCACCATAAGTACGGTCCTGTCGCCAGCAATCCGCAAGGATATGAATTCTTCCTGCGCGAGATTGGTTATGTCGTCGATGAGCCGGCGGATTTCACGATTGAGACCGAAGGACTGGATCCGGAAATTTCGTCCATCTGCGGGCCGCAGCTGGTGGTGCCGGTCTCCAATGCCCGCTACGCGCTGAACGCTGCCAATGCACGCTGGGGCAGCCTCTATGATGCGCTTTATGGTACCGATGTCATTGCGCAGGACGGCGAGCTGGCACCGGGCAAGGCCTATAACCCGGCGCGTGGCGCGGCTGTGGTGGCGCGTGCGGCAGAATTTCTCGACAGCGCCGTGCCGCTGGCCGGTGGCAGCCACAAGGATGTGACGGGCTATCACATTGTCAGCGAAGGCGAAGCCAAGGTTCTGGTCGTCGATACACCAGCGGGCCGCACCGGCTTGCGCGATCCGGGCGCGTTTGTTGGTTATGCCGGTACGGAAAGGGCCGGCGAGATCGTCCTCAAGCACAATGGCCTCCACATCATTCTGGTGATTGCGCCGGAAACGCCGATTGGCTCGACCCATGCGGCTGGCCTCAGCGATGTGATCGTTGAAGCGGCGCTGACGACCATTCAGGACTGCGAAGACTCGGTCGCGGCGGTGGACGCCGAAGACAAGGTGGGCGTCTATCGCAACTGGCTGGGCCTGATGAACGGCACGCTGGAGGACACCTTTGAAAAGGGCGGCAAGACCGTCACCCGCAAGCTCAAGGCCGATCGGTCCTATAAGGACGTCAACGGCAATGAGCTGGTGCTGAAGGGACGCTCGCTGCTGCTGGTGCGCAATGTCGGACACCTGATGACCACCGACGCCGTGCTGCTGGATGGCAAGCCGGTTGGCGAAGGGCTGATGGACGCTGCCGTCACCGCACTCTGCGCCATGCACGACAAGGGCAATAATTCGCGCACCGGGGCGACCTATGTGGTGAAGCCGAAAATGCATGGTCCGGAAGAAGTCGCTTTTGCCTGCGCGATCTTTGCGTCGGTCGAGAACTTTCTCGGTCTCAAGCCGAAGACCATCAAGATCGGCATCATGGATGAGGAGCGCCGGACTTCGGCCAACCTCAAGGCCGCGATCTATGAGGCGCGCGATCGCGTCTTCTTCATCAATACCGGCTTCCTTGACCGTACCGGCGATGAAATCCACACCTCGATGGAAGCCGGCCCGGTCTTGCGCAAGGACGAGATCAAGAGCGAAAAGTGGATCGCGTCCTATGAGGACCGCAATGTGCTGATCGGTCTGGCCGCCGGGTTCTCCGGCAAGGCGCAGATCGGCAAGGGCATGTGGGCGCGTCCGGACGATATGGCGGCGATGATGGATGCCAAGATCGGCCATCCGAATTCAGGCGCCAATACTGCCTGGGTGCCGTCGCCGACCGCGGCAACGCTGCATGCGCTGCACTATCATCAGGTGGATGTGTTCGAGGCGCAGAAGCGTCGGCACAATCAAGAACTGCCGGGCCTGATCGATCTCTTCTCTATGCCGGTGCAGGCGCCCAATTCGCTGAGCCGCGAGGAGATCACCCGCGAGCTGGAAAACAATGCGCAGGGTATTCTGGGCTATGTGGTCCGCTGGGTGCAGCAGGGCGTTGGCTGTTCCAAGGTGCCGGACATCAACAATGTCGGGCTGATGGAAGACCGCGCGACCTGCCGTATCTCGGCGCAGGCGGTGGCCAACTGGCTGCGCCATGGTCTTGTCACCCGCGACGAGGTGACCTCGGTGTTCGAGCGCATGGCTGTCATCGTTGACCAGCAGAATGAGGGCGACCCGATCTATCGCCCGATGGCGGAAAACTATCACTCGGTGGCTTTCCAGGCGGCGCTTGAGCTGGCGCTGCACGGTGCGGAACAGCCGAGCGGCTATACCGAGCCGATCCTTCACGCCGCGCGCCGCAAGGTTAAGGCGCGCGAGGCCGCCAAGCAGGCGTGACCGGCGAATTGCATTCGCTGACGATACTGTAACAAGACTGTCCTCGGGCTTGACCCGAGGACCTGCTGCCGCGCCTGCTTCGATTGAGAGGCGTCCTCGGGTCAAGCCCGAGGGCGGCGTGGTGCGTGTCGCATTCCGATGGGCTGCAGCCTATTGCACGACGTAGGTCGGCAGGGTGAGCGTCGTGCCCTCGTGGAAGAGCTCGATGTCATTGGCCCGCAGGGTCTTTGCCGTGTTGATTGGCTCGTCGGTGCCGAGGTTGCGGGCATACCGAGGATGCGCGCCTGAGGCGATGAGGACGCGCAGGCGGTGGCCGGCGCGGAAGCAATGGGCGGTCGCGTGGAGCGGGATGGTCAGATGCCATGAGCCGTCCGTTTCCTTCGGCGTTTCCGGCGTCACGCGGATAAAGCCATCGCAGATATTGCGGGAGACGCCATTGGGGTCGACGTCGCTGAGGCGGACGAAGAAGTCGGCATGGGGCAGAGCCGCCCAGGCGTGCAGGCTCGCCTTGCACGGACCGATGATGGTGAGGTCCCGGGTCAGAACCGGGCCGGTATAGACAAGGGTGTCATCACGCTCTTCGAGCGACGCCTGATCGACAGCGCCTGCGCCGGTAAAGGCGAAAATTGCGCCGCCGAGATTGGGCGTCGGGTCGGCCGGGTCATATCGATAGGTGTCGCTGCCGGTGCCGGCTGGTGCGTGGGGGCTTAGTTCGCCGGGGCCGGAGATTCGCAGGGTGAGCGGTTGTGGCGGGCCGGGCGGATAGTGGTCGAATTCGTGCCATTCCTCGAGGCCGGAGATGTGGAGGCGAACGGGGCGCTTCCGCAGACCTGTGTCGTCGCCCATGAGCTTGGCGCGCATCCAGAGGATGGTCTCGCGGAGATTGTCGCGCTGAAGCTCCTCGGCAACGTGAAACCAGGTGCCAATGGTGAGATAGGGCGTGTGGCCCAGCTCGACGAGGCGCTGGTAGTCGGCCAGCAGCGGATCAAGCATGAAATCATACCAGCCGGAAATGAAATGCACCGGCGGGGTGGTTTCACTGAGGCGATGGCTGTGGTCGAGATCGATCCAGAAATCGTCATTGCCGATGGCGTTCTCGAACCAATGGCGCCAGAAGCCGATCTTGTGGCCGACCGCTTTCCTGTCGGCTTCGATCAAAGGCAGGACGGCGGCAGCGCGCTCGGTGCGGCGCTCGATGTCGCCGGAAAACATGCGAGCCGCAGTGGAGAGGGGGCGGCTGCGCAGACCCTCGATCACCTGCACCCAGGAGAGCCAGAGATTGAGATGGAAGGCGCCGGAGGGGAAGACGACGGGGCGGAAGTTTGACGTCGTGACCTTGGTGGCGAGGGCGGCGGTGGGCGGCAGGGCGTCGCTGATCGCCCATTGGGCGTAGCCGAGATAGGAGGGGCCGGTGAGGCCGATGCGGCCATCGAACCAGGGCTGGGACTTGATCCACTCGAGCGTCGCGAGGCCGTCGGCGCGCTCATTGGTGAAGGGATCGAATTCGCCGCCCGAGCGCTCGGTGCCGCGACAGGCCTGGATGACGACATGGAAGCCGCGTTCGGCATAGGCCTCGCAGATGGCGCCGAAGCCGCTGCGGCCATAGGGGAGACGCATGAGGATGGTCGGGTGCGGGCCCTCGGCCTTGGGCGCGTAATGATCGGTCTTGAGGATGACGCCATCATGCATGGTGAGCGGAATGCCGCGGGTTTTCTTCACGCTGTTGAGGCGTGGCGGTAGGTCTTCGATCCACGCCAGGAACAGCGACGGCAGGCTCATGGGCTCAGCTCACGAAATCAAACTTGTCGACATCGAAAAGGCCGTGATCGGTCATCTTGAGATGCGGGATGACGGGGAGAGCGAGAAAGGCAACTTGGAGGAAGGGCTCGGGCAGCACGCAGTCAAGCGCCTTGGCCGCGTCGCGCAGGTGATGGAGGTCATGCGATACTTCCTCGAAGGATTTCTCGCTCATCAGGCCCGCGATCGGGAGACCAAGCTCCGCCGTGACCGCGCCCTTGTCTGAGACAACGAAGCCGCCGCCGAGCTGGATCAGTCGATTGACGGCGACAGCCATGTCTTCATCCGTCGCGCCGACGACAGTGATGTTGTGGCTGTCATGGCCGACCGAGGAGGCGATGGCGCCGCGCTTGAGGCCGAAGCCGGTAACGAAGGAGCGGCCGATATTGCCGTTCTTGCCGTGACGTTCGATGACGGCCACCTTGATGACGTCGGCGGCGAGATCAGGCTGGAGACCCTTTTCGGTGGTTTCGAGCGTGGCTTCCTCACGGAAGGTGAGGATGAGGCCGGGGCGCACGCCAATGACGGGGACGCGGTTCTGTCCGGGCTTGGGCTCCGTGATGAAGGCGTCGGTGTTGAGGGGCTTTGCCTTCATGGAGGAGAGCCCGACGGGCGCCACATGCTCGCGGCTATCGAAGAGGGCCTGGGTGACGAGGCGGCCGGCAGCGATGACGTCGGAGACGCGGCAATCTTCCAGGCTGTCGAGAATGGCAATGTCGGCACGCCAGCCCGGGCCGAGGAGACCCCGATCCTTGAGGCCGAAGATGCGGGCAGCGGAGTAACTGGCCGCGCGATAGACATGGTGCAAGGGGCGGCCCAGGGCGATGAGGCGGCGGATGGAGCTGTCGAGGTGGCCCTCTTCGGCGATGTCCAGCGGATTACGGTCATCAGTACAGAGGGCGACGAAGCTTGAGGTGTTCTCGTCGAGGATTTCGGCGAGGGCATTGAGGTCCTTGGAGACTGATCCCTCTCGGATGAGGATGGCCATGCCCTTGGCAAGTTTCTCGCGGGCTTCGGCAGCGCTGGTGGCTTCGTGATCGGTGCGGATGCCGGCGGCGAGATAGCCATTGAGCGCGGTGCCCAGCACGAGGGGCGCATGACCGTCGATATGACCATTCTGGAAGGCGAGGAGCTTTGCGATGATGCCCGGATCGCCATTCAGAACGCCGGGGAAATTCATCATTTCGGCCAGGCCAACGACCTTGGGATGGCTGCGGAAGGGCAGGAGGTCGTCGATTTCGAGCTGCGCGCCGGAAGTTTCGAAGCCGGTGGCAGGGACGCAGGAGGAGAGATTAACCCGCACATCCATGATGGTGCGCTCGGCGCAGTTTAGGAAATAGCGAATGCCTTCGGCGCCTAGGACATTGGCAATCTCATGGGGGTCGCAGAGCACGGTGGTGACGCCATGCGGCAGGACGCCGCGGTCGAATTCGAGCGGGGTGACGAGCGAGGATTCGATGTGGAGATGGGTATCGATGAAACCAGGGACGGCGAAGCGGCCTGTGCCGTCGATGATCTCATAGCCTTCATAGTGCCCGTGTGTGCCGACGATGCGATCGGCGACGATGGCGATGTCGGTGGTGGTGACGGCGCCGGTGATGACATCGAGCAACCCGACATTGCGGATGACGAGGTCCGCCGGTTCCTTGTCCTGTCCGGCCATGATCATTCGGGTGAGCAGGGCGGCGTCATTCATCATGGAAAACTCTTGACTGGACATGCCTTGAGGGTCCGCTGCCCGCGGAGCGGCGTCAAGCCCCGCATTGGGGATGCGGAACCGCGATCATGTCGGGACGTTGCTGGTGGACACGTTTTAATCCGGAGGCACGCATGGAAACCTACGATCCCCACAAGTCCAAGACGGAAGTCCGTCAGGCAAGCCCGAGGAAGATGAATTCCCGTGTTCTCGTGATCTCGCTTGTCGCCGTGGTCCTGATCTTCGCGGTGCTGCTGATCATCTTCAACACCACTCAGCCGGGTAATATCTGACACCAAGCCTTGCGCCTCGGAGGGCGGAATGGATTTCGGCAATAGCTATGGACTAGTCGATACCTACCTGCCGCAGCACATCATTGCCATTCGCATCATGTTGGCGGCGGTCTTCGGCGCCATGATCGGCTTCGAACGCGAGATCAATACGGCTGGGGCCGGGCTCAGGACCCACATTCTGGTCTCGGTCGCGGCCGCACTCTTCACCATACTGGCGTTCGAAATCTTTCATACGATCGAAACCGGCGAGGGCGAGACGCGGGCTGATCCGATCCGCGCTGTCGAAGCGGTCACGGCCGGAATCGCCTTTCTTGGCGCCGGCGCAATCTTTCGCAGTGGCGGGGGCGTGCAGGGGCTGACAACAGGCGCCGGCATGTGGCTGGCGGGCGCCGTGGGGCTCGCGTCGGCGCTCGGATTTTACTTCATCGCCTTCGGCGTGGCCGCTCTGGCCGTCGTGGTCATGGCCGCGTTGAAGGCCTTTGCCCATCGCGTATTACGTCACAATGTTTCGGAAGTGCCGGTGGGGCGTGGGGAGAAGTCTTAACGCCTGCCAGCTGGCGCGGAGGGACACAGCGCTGCCGACATAACTTCTCCCCCCGCGAGGAAGCGACTGGGAGGAGTCGCTTCGCTACCCATGCGCAGGCTAATTGGAGGAGGGGCCCGCGCATACGATCAGCGGTGGTGCATACCGCAGACCGGATAGAAGTGCGGGAAGTGGCCCTTGGGAACGCAGGCCGGTTGAAACAACCGATTGCAGCGCCACTTCCCACGAAGCATGTAACCTGTGGACGCAGGAGTCACATGCCAACCGCATCCAGGCACTGACTGCGTGCCCAGAAACTGACGATCGAGGCAGCCTCATGCCGATAGGCATCAAGGGCGGCCTGACGAAAGAACACTGCAGAGGCTCCAGCTTCCTGAAGCTTCTGCCGACCCGCACGATCGGTGGGCGCTGTCATGACGGCAATGGGAATTCCCTTCTGCCGGAGCGCCGCATGATTGCGGGTCAGAAACTCGTAGTTGGCCTTGCTGCTGACCTTGAGGTCGACGACCACAAGACCCGGCCATGTATTGGCGACATCGCTCACGATCCGAGTGAGCTCAGTCATTCCTTCGTCCGCAGACGAATAGAGGCGGATATCGGGCGCGCCATGCGCAGTCAGCATCCTCCTCAGCAGATCGGCCGAGTGTGCGTCATCATCGATAAGAACGATGAACGGATCGTCGTCCGCTGAGATCATCAATGGTCACCTCAAACCCACCAAGGCGTGGGCACACACAGAAAACACGAGACCTTGTCGAGCGACGCGCGCCGAAAGGGTGGTCAATAGGGTGGTAAAACATGTCCGGTGCGGCGGGGCCGCTCGGGAAACATGCCGAGTGCGAAACATCGACGGTTGGGCATATGGGGCATCTCCGGGACGCCGCACAGGCAAATTCCAGTAAACAGGATGTAAGCCGCCCTTGCTTTTAACATGTAAAGCGTGAAGATCAGCGCAGCGGTGGAGGACTTCGTTTGTCTCAGGGGGCAATTCCCGAGGAGCGTGAGGTGGCGGCGGCTTTGCAACGCCTGCTTGCCTGGCCAGACATGGCCCGATCCGCCCAGTTAGGCCGATTTCTCGAATATATCGTCAGCCTGAAACTGCGCGGCGAAGCGGATTCCATAAAGGCTTACTCAATTGCCGTGGATGTGTTTGGTCGTCCCAGCGACTTTGATCCTCAGACCGATCCTATCGTGCGGGTTCAGGCGCGCCGGTTAAGGAGCCTGCTGGGACAATATTATCGCGAGGTCGGTGCTGACGAGACGGTCCGCATAGAATTGCCGGTCGGGCGCTATGTGCCTGATTTTGTTCGGTGGGATGGAGAGGCACGCGAGCCCGCGCCGGTGGATGTCGTCGAACCCGAGGACATCGCCGACGACCGCCCTCCGTCTTCCACGAACGGACAGTTGTCCACCTCATGGTTCGTGCTGGCGGTGATGACGCTGGCGGGCGTGATTATGAGCTATGGCATATCGAGCTGGAATGCCGGACGTGCTGAAACGCCGGCCGCACTCAATGGTCGTCCCTCCGTCTCGATCATGGAGTTTCAGAGTCTCACCGGTGACCCCAGAGACCTGCGCTATGCAGCGGGCCTGGCGGTGGAACTGGTGACCGATCTCGACCAGTTCGAGACGATGGATGTGCAGTATCGGAGCGCCAATGCGGCCGAGGCGCAGGCCGATGTCGACTATAGCCTGAGCGGCATCGTGCGGCGCGAGGAAGGGGGGCTGCAATATGGCGCGATCCTTACCGAATCGCAGACCGGCAGCGTCATCTGGAGCCGACAGATCAGCCTCGATGCCGCGGAAATGACGCGTCCTGATCTGCTCGATCACGTGAGCCAGAAACTATCAAGCATGCTCGGCAGTCCGCGCGGACCGATCCATCGGCGCGCGCGCGCGCTGATCGATACCGATGCGCCCCTTAGCGGGCAGCCGAGCCTCTATATCTGCCGCATGATGTTCGACCTCTACCGGGAACGTCGGACGATCATTACCGGGGATCGTGCAGAGAGCTGCTATCTCGGGCTCAGTGAGCAGGAGCGCGAGAGCGGGCAGGCCTATGCCGCGCAATCAACGCTCATTCTGGATGCCAATCTCACCGCCGCGGGCGGCACTATGACTGCGGACGAACGGCGCGCCCGTTCGGAAGCCTTATTGGAAGATGCCATCGAACTATCGCCCACCAGCGCCTTTGTATGGGAGCAGCGGGCGCTGGCCTACGTATTGTCTGGCGAACCAGATAAGGCGGATGCCGCCTACGGCTCGGCGCTGCAGCTCAATCCGTCCAATACGGACACCATGGCGTCGCGGGCGCGGCAGCTTGCCCTGATGGGGAAGCTGGACCTGGCGGTAGAGTTGGCGCGTCGCGCGATCGAGGATGGGGCGGAGCCGCCGCCCTGGTATTTTGGTGTGCCGACGCTTGAGGCGCTACGCACAGGTCAGTTCCGGGAGGCTGCCAACTATGCGGCCATCTACGCGGAATCAGACCGCGAGCTCGGGCCGATCCTTGCCGTAATGGCCGGTCAGGGGTTGGGCGACAGGGCAGTCGTCAACAGCTATCTGCCGCGCGTGCTGGATAATGGCGCGTTTCGGGCCCGGGGCATTCTTCCGCGCCTGCGCGAGCGCATCGACAATCCCGAACTCATGGGCGATATCAGCGCCGCCCTCATTCAGGCCGGTGTGCCGGCAGAGGCGCTTGAGCAGGCGTTCTAGTCTCAGCCGAAGTGTTCGGCACAGAGCGCCACGAAACGGGCGCCACGCTCTTCGAAGTTCTTGAATTGATTATAGGACGGGGCGCCGGGCGAGAGGATGATCGTGTCGTAACGATCCCTTTGTTCCGCCAGGGCATCAAGCGCAGCTTCGAGGTTTGGAGCCTCTAACACCTCGACGGACGGTGCAGCCTCACGGGTGGCACTGGCGAGGCGGTCACCTGTCACGGGCAGTGTGACAAGGGTGGTCACGCCGCGGGGGGCGAGCAGGGTTGCCAGTTCCGCATAGTCCTGCTGGCGCTCATGGCCGCCAGCGATGAGGGCAATGCGGCGGCCCGGATAGGCGGCGAGGGCGGCCTTGGTTGCTTCGGGCGTGGTCGAGATTGAGTCGTTGACGACGGTCACGTTGCTGAAGACATGTTCTTCAAGCCGATGCGGCAGGGGGTGGAAAGCGGCGATGCCGGCGAGAACGCCGTCCATCGTGCCACCCGTCGCCAGAGTAATCTGGGCGGCGAGATGGGCATTGTCGAGATTGTGGGCGCCGCGCAGGCGGGACTGAGCGACGGCGTTCTCGATGGCGATCGCTTCCTCGACGGTGAGATTGCGGAGGAGGCGCCGATGATCGCGCACCGCCCTGGCAACGAGGGCGTTGCCCTGGGCGGCAGCGCCGAAGGCGACGGCGAAATTGCCCTCGCGGTCCACCAGGTGAAGCTTGTCTGCATAGTAGCGGTCGACCGAGCCATGCCAGTCGACGTGTTCAGGATAGAGATTGGTGATGGCCGCGACATCGGGGAGGAAGTTCATGTCGGCGGTCTGGTAGCTCGATAGCTCGAAGATCACGACAGGGTGGCGGTCGGCGATATCGAGCGGCGCAAGGCCGACATTACCCGCCAGGCCGGCATCAATGCCGGAGCGGGTCAGCATCAGATGGGTGAGGGTGGCGGTGGTCGACTTGCCCTTGGTGCCAGTGACGGCAATGACTGTGCGGTCCTGGCGGTAGGTTGCGCCCCAGAGATTGAGGTTCGACGTCACCGGGATGCCAGCGTCGCGGGCCTGGGCGAAAATGGGTTTGTAGATCGAGACGCCGGGGCTCTTGACGATTAGGGCGAACCGGCGGGCCGCTATGGCCGCGGGGAGGTCTTCGGCAGCAATCTGCTCGGCATTGGCAATGTCTGCGGTGCCGCTGTCTACGGTGACGAAGACTTTCAGATCGGGCGCGCGCGCGGCGAGAAAGGCGCGGGTGGATTGCGCCTCCTTGCCCGCGCCATAGAGCAGGACCGGGCCGTCAAACTGCATAGGCGGCCACCTTGGCAGCGAGGGCGGGCGGAATGTGGTGGTCATGGCTGTCGGTAAGGCATTCGGCCATGGCCAGCTGCAATTTTTCCTCGCCATATTGGGCGAAGAGGTCTGCCTTGACCGCGCTGACCACAGCGGCTTCATGCCAGTCGGCATGACGGGTCAGCGTATAGAAGCAGGCGGCGGCCTCGAGGATTTCGCCGACGCATTCCCACGGTTTTTGCCCGGCAAGCCCGGCCAGTTCGCGGAAGGAGCGCTCGTTAGCCGGTTCGTCGAGGAGGTTCTTGCCGAAAATCCTCAGCAGGCGATCCTTGGCCATGAAGGGCGCGAAGATCAGGAAGACGAAGTGACACTTCGGGCATTCGCCGCACCAGAGGGGGCCGTCATTGCCCGTGAGGCGGAAGTTGCGGTTGCAGCTCGAGAAGACGCTGTCGAAGGTCTGGCTATGGGTGAAGAGCGAGGCAATGCGGGCCTCGGAATAGGGACGAAGCAGGGAGAAATATTTGAGCGCGCCACCGGTCGCGTTGGCGAGGGTGTCTGCGATCAGGAGTTCGAAGCCGAGGGACTTGGAATATTGGTGATTGGTCTCGCGGCCGTCGAAGACGACATTGCCTTCACTGGCCGAGCGTTCGTTGGAGAGGACGATCTGGCTGTAATCAAAGAGCAGGGCGCAGAGCGAGGCGATCATGGAATTGATCGCCGTCGAGGGGACGTGGCCGTTGTAGAAGCCCGCTTCCTTGCCTAGGCGGATCATCTCCGGATCAAGCGTGCGGGTGACATAGAGTGGGGCTGTGCCGATCGCCTCGACCGATGTGAGGATCGGGCCCTTGGGATTGACCGCGAAGGGAGTGAAGTCGACGCCTGAATGGGTCAGCAGATCCACGCTCACGAGGGAATCCTTGCCGCCACCAATGGGCAGCAGGGTGCGGTCAGCCAAGACGACGCTCGGCTTGCGTTCGACCGTATCGGTGGGCGTGCTGAGCTGCAGCTTGCCAAAGCGGGCGAGCTCGTTGCGGGCATAGAATTCGCCGAGGCCATTTTCATAGACATCGATGACGAAGGCACGCTCGCCTGCTGTGAGCGGGATGTCGGGCGCATCGATCTGGAGCGGCGCACGCAGCTTGAAATAGCTGACGCCAAGGACGAACGCAGTCAGGCCCAGCAGCTTTTCGAATGCGGGTGAGCTTGCCGCCTGAGCATCCGTGCCAGCAGGCAGGGTCAGGACTTCAGTGAAGGCCAGATCGTTGAGGCGGTAGGGGAACCGCACCTCTCCGCTCGATGGATCAAAGGATGGGCGCTCAATGCGGAAGAATTCGGTCACGGTCATCTCACTCGGCTTCAGCAATGATATAGGTGATTTGCGCGTGTGGCGGGAGTGGGGCTGATGCGCGTTCGGCAATCGAGCGCTGTTGCATCATCCGTTAATAACTCTTTGAGTCTTTCTTCATCTCTATTCGCTGTAGCGTTGTTTGGGTGTGACGATTTGGCGTTCATCCTGTGATGGTTATTGGGATGATTTATGAATTAGATTTTGATGTGCCATAGGGACTACTTTGCGCTTGGGTCAGGCGGTAACTATGTCCTGTGTTCATGCGTGATTTTTGCGCGGAGGGCGCTAGGTTAGGGGCATGTTGGGGAGGAATACTTTGGATTCGATCGGCAAGGGCATGCATGCGCGAGCAGCACAAGCGGCCGAAAAATGCAGCGGTGGCGATTGGGTTCGCCTGTGAGTGACTTCGGCTCTCTCCTCACCAAGCAAAGTTTTCACATCATTGCCCTTCGCCTCTTTGGTGCGGGACTGGCCCTGATCGCACAGGTTGTGGCGTCGCGCTTTATCGGCCCAGAAGAATATGGGCGGTTCGCCCTGGCTTTTGTCTGGCTGCTGCTTTTGGGCCATGTCGGCACGGCGGGAACTTCCCAACTGCTTTATCGTCACCTGGCCGAATATCTGACGACAGGGGATAAGGCCCGCGCCGCTGGTATTGTCCGGTTCGCCATGGCGGCAACCCTGGCTGTGTCGATTGCTATCGGTGTCCTCGGCATAGTTGCCGTTCAGCTTGGCGTTCTGCCGATTGGGTCGGAGCTGATCTGGCTTGTTACCCTGACCTTGATCGCGGTGCCGCTCCTGGCTTTTCAGGATTTCCTCGAGGCGATTGCGCGCGGCCTTGATCAGCCCGCAGCCGGCATCGGGCCCGCCTACACAATGCGGCACCTGTCGATCATCGTGGGCCTCGGCGCGCTGGTGCTGGTTGGGCATAGCGCGACGGCACTCACGGTTGTGGTGCTCGCGATTGTCGGCCTTATTGCCAGCATCCTGGTGCAATATTGGCTGCTAAGGCCTCATCTGGTCACCGCGATCGGATCTGCTGCTCCGGCCTTCGAGGTTAGCGCGTGGCTGAAAACGGCTGTGCCTATGGCCGGTGTTGATCTGGCTGAGGTCCTTTTCCTCAATGTCGACGTTATTCTTCTCGGCCTTCTCGTGCCGCCCGAACAGGTCGCGTTCTACTTTGCGGCGTCGCGGCTGGCACAATTCCTGGCCTATGTTCCCTATGGCGTCAGTGCCACCACAGCCCAGAAATACGCGGCGCTGAGCGCTGGCAATCGGCGTGGCGAACTGCAGGCGTTGGTCAGTCGAGCCACTGTCATGATGACCGTGCTCACTGCCGCAGGCGCGGTGACGTTGAGCGTTCTTGCGGCTCCGCTATTAGGTTTTTTTGGCCCTGAATTTCACATCGCCAGCCAGTTTGTGCCCGTCATGTGCCTTGGGATCGTTGCTGCCTGTGCGCTGGGGCCGGGGGAGGATGTGCTCAACATGCTGGGCGAAGAGCGGCTCTGCTCGATAGGCTTTATCGTTGCGCTGGCGGTAAACGTGGTCACGGCGCTCGTGCTGATCCCCGCAATGGGGCCGATGGGGGCTGCCATAGCGACGGCCCTGGGGCTCGCTGTTCGCGGCGGGGTCCTTGCCGCGATTGCCTATTGGCGCCTTGGTTTGATAATTCCCATGTTCAGCGCGCTTATGCGTGGTCAGGCTGAGGTTGAGGCATGAACGGCACCTATACGCTTGAAGTCCTCAATGCCGAGACGCTGGCCACTCTGGATGCTGAAGAGTGGGATGCGCTTTCGACGTCTGCCCTGGAGGCCAATCCCTACTATGCTCGCGCCTATGTATTGGCCGGGCTGGCAACGGTGGACGCCCAAGCTGGGGTCCAGGCACTGAGCATCCGACGCAACGGCATGCTCGCCGGCCTTTTCCCGTTCAGGGTCAAGAAATGGCCGCTCAAACGGGCCGTGGCCGCGGCCAATCATTACCAGCCCAGCGGGCAGCCCCTGATCCATCGCGCCTACGCGGGCGGCGTGGTTAAGGCCTGGCTGAACGCGATCAGGGGTGGCAAAATGCCGCGGCGATGGACGTTCCGAAACATCGATCTATCGAGCCCGTTTCTCACGCTGTGCCGAGAGCATGATAATGACAACGCGTTTGAAACGGTCCCCACCGGCAGCTATCGCCGCGCTCGACTTGATCGCCGGCCGGAAAATTTCGAGGCCCATCTCGAGACCGTTGTCTCCAAGCGCCGGGTCAAAGACATCAGGCGCACCATTCGAAGGCTGCAAGAGCTCGGTGATCTGACCTTTGAGCGGGTGCATGAGCCGGACGCTGTGGCTCAGCGTATTGAGGACTTCCTTGCCATCGAGCATGGCGGCTGGAAAGGGAAGACGGGCACGTCCTTCCTGGCTGATCCGGCTGACGCAGAATTTGCCCGAAGGGCATTTGTCTCGAAGGGGGCACTCAAGACTTCTGTCGATAGCCTCCTGCTGAACGGCCAGCCGATCGCCGTCTCAATAAACCTGCAATCTGGGGACACGATCTTCACCCCCAAGTGCGCCTATGATGAAGCCTACCGCAAGCATTCGCCGGGACTGGTGCTGGAATACCTCATTGTCGAGGCGTTCTATGCCAGCGAAGAAGACGTCCAAATGGATTCCTCGACGACGGTCGATGGCCATGTGGTGCAGGGCCTGTGGAACAGCGAAGTGCAGATGGGATCGGTCGTCATCGGCCCGAAGGGGCTGGGCACCAATGTTCTCGCCAGCGCCCAACGCGCAAAGGCTTTCCTACGGGCATGGCTGAAATCGCTACTGACCTCGCCGAAGGAAGCCGGGCCGGTCAGCGCCTTGAGGAGCCTCGTGCGTCGGTTCAAGACGGCTCAGACCAATACGGTCATCTACGCGGCGAGTTTCCCTCACGCCGCCGATCACCTGCTGCACTGGATTTGATGGATCAGTAGATGCGCATCTGCATGCGCATGACGATTTCGCTGCCAAGGCGTTGGAAGCCGAATTCGCGCATGACGCATTCCCAGCCGTCACCGGACTTCTCGATGCGGAAAAGGTTGTAGCGGGCCGGATCGTCCAGCGTGCCGCCCTGGGCCGCGCTGGCGGCGGCGACGCCGATCACCGGAACTTCGTGATTCTTGCCGGGAATGTGGTGGATGGACGAGCGATGCGTATGGCCGTGCAGGATCAGCTCGGCGCCGTTGTCGGCAATGACCTGACGGAAAATGCGGTGGCCCTTGAGGCCGAACGAGGGATGCTGCAGTTCCGCGTTTGGCGGGTGATGGATCAGCACCACGCGGAAATAGCCGGCGTCACCGAGAATCTTGAGAATGCGGGCGAGGCGGCTGGCCTGCTTTTCCTCAAAGCGGCCGATGGCCATGAAGGGCGGAGTTGGTACGGCGCTGGAGCAGGAGACGATGGCGACTTCGCCGACGCGACGCACAAAGGGGAAGGGCTGGCCTTCGATGGTTTCGCCGGTGAGGTACTTGCCCCAGAGATTCTGCGCATTTTCCAGGGCACCGGGCACATAGGCGTCGTGATTGCCAGGGCAGACGGCGACGCGTTCGCTATCGCCAAGATTTTCCAGCCATTTGCCGGCGCGTTCGACTTCGGAGTCCAGCGCCAGATTGGTGAGATCACCAGTGACGGCGGTAAAGTCGGCATTCTGGGCCTGCATATGCGCAACGAGGCTCGCCAGGGTGCCGACATTCATCTCGCCATGGCGCTTCAGCTTCCAATTGAGAAAGCCAGTGATGCGCTTGCCGACCAGATCGCTCAGCCCAACCTGGGGCAGGGGCGAGAGATGGATGTCGGAGATGTGCGCGAGAGTAATCATCGGGGCGCTTTTGCCATGCCCATGGAGCCAAGAAAACGGTCAATCTTGCATGCGCACGATTTTGTCACGGACAAAGCTCTGATAGCGATGGGAAGAAATTTGGAGACAAGCCCATGATGAACCGCTTCCAGCGTGTGCGAGCCCGCGTGTTTCTGACGCTCAAGGGGCTATGGCAACGCATGACCGTGGGGGCGCGGGTGATGGTGGTGGATGGGGACAAGGTCCTGCTCATCCGGCACAATCATATTCCCGGGTGGCAGTTTCCGGGCGGGGGCGTGGGCCCAGGTGAAACCGTGGAAGAAGCGGGCGCGCGCGAGACGGAAGAGGAAACCGGCTACCGCCCGGTGGGGCCGATGCAGCTCTTCGGCATCTATCATAACAGCAGCGTCGTCACGAACCGCGACCACGTCGCCTTCTTCATCTGCACCAAGTTTGAGAAGGCATTCGAGCACAAGGGCAATTTCGAGATTGCCGAAATTGGCTGGTTTGATCGCCGCTCCCTGCCGAGCGGGGTAACACCCGCAACCAGCCAGCGGATCGATGAATATTTCGACAAGGCGGAGAAGCGGGCGATCTGGGGGTATTGAGCCTCAGGAGGATGTAACACCCCCACCCGGCCTCCCCCTGGAGCAGGGGGAGGGGCGCAGGTTGCGCGGCTTTGTGTCAGTCGAGGAATGGGAGTTCCGGGCCGATCGGGATGATGCGGTGCGGATTGATGGTGGGGTGGCTCCAGTAGTAGTGGGTGCGGATATGGTCGAGATCGACCGTTTCCTTGACCCCGGGCACCTCATAAAGCGCCTTCAGATAGTGCGACAGGTTCGGATAGTCGGCGATGCGTTCGCGGTTGCACTTGAAGTGGCCGACATAGACAGCGTCGAAGCGCACGAGGGTCGTGAAGAGCCGCCAATCGGCCTCGGTGATGGTGTCACCGGTGAGATAGGCCCTGTCGCCCAATAGGCCCTCTACCCAATCCAGGGCGTCAAAGAGTTTCGTGACAGCTTCGGTATAGGCCTCCTGAGAGGTCGCAAAGCCGGCTTTATAGACGCCATTGTTGATGTCGTCGTAGACGCGGGCATTGATGGTGTCGATCTCGGCGCGCAGGGCCTCGGGATAGTAGTCGTCCGTGTTGCCGGTCAGCTCGTTGAAAGCCGAGTTGAACATGCGAATGATCTCGCTGCTCTCGTTGGAGACGATGGTCTTTGTCTGCTTGTCCCAGAGAACGGGCACGGTGACGCGACCCGTATAGTGCGGATCGGCCTCGGTGTAGATCTGCCAGACGAAGTCCTTGCCGAGCAGGGTGTCGCCCGTCGAGCCTTCGTCCTTTTTGAAGCTCCAGCCGGTTTCGTCGGGCATCTTGGGCGAGACGACGGAAACGTCGATCAGGCTCTCAAGCTCCTTGAGCTTGCGGAAGATCAGGGTGCGATGCGCCCAGGGACAGGCCAGTGATACGTAGAGATGGTAACGACCGGCTTCGGCAGCAAAGCCGCCGGTGCCTGATGGGCCGGGCGCGCCGTCTGGGGTGACCCAGTTACGGAAACCAGCCTGGGAGCGGACGAATTTGCCGCCGGACTTCTTGGTGTCGTACCACTGGTCGGACCATTTTCCGTCGATCAATTGTCCCATCTTGTTCCTCTTTCGGTCATTTTCGCGTCTGCATTGCCGCGCAGGATAGTGCGCATGGCTTGAGTGTCTCGACAGCTAAGGTAGGGTGTGGGGCGTCGCAGGAATAGGCCTCGTTGGCGCAACAGTCCGTTGTCGCGCCGCGCACAGCAAACGTTGCAGGGAAGGAATATGTCTCATGCATCGCGCATTACTATTTACGCGTGTGTCTGCGGGTGCTAATGCGAATCCAGACGTGGAGGCGTCCAGGATGGTGAAGGTATTGCGAACGAACCGACGACCCTAGTTGGTCGTTAAGACGGTGGCCCGAGTGGTCTGCCGCGCTCGTTTTCGCAAACTTTCAGTCCCGGAATATCACGATGTCCATGCTCGCTGCGGCTCAGGCCGCGCCTCTTGCCGGTCAGCCCTATGTGCGGCCCGCTACTCCCGCTGACGATGCCTTTGTCGAAGAGCTGCAGGCGATTGCCTTTGGTCCCGGCCGGTTTGCGCGCACGGCATTCCGCGTACGCGAGCGGTTCCCGATCGATCCGACGCTGAGCCTGATTTCCGAAGTCGACGGGACCCCGTCCGGCTCGGTCTGGATGACGCCGATCAGCGTGGGCGGGATCAAGGGCTATCTGCTTGGGCCGCTGGCCACCCACCCCAATTTCCGCAAGCGCGGCGCGGGAAAGTTGCTCGCTCTGGAGGTCTCCAAGCGGGCGCTGGCGCGCGGCGAAGGACACTTCGTGCTGCTGGTCGGCGATCAGGATTATTATTGCCCGCTCGGCTGGGAAACCACGACGCCCGGGAATATCGAATTCCCAGGCCCGGTTGACACCAGCCGCGTGCTGCTGCTGGCCGAGGACAAGAGCCTCGCCAAAACGCTCAAGGGCGCTATTGCTGCATTCGACGCTGGGCGTTGATCGGGCGAAAAAGGGTGCAGGGTGGAGGCAGCTTGACTAAACTCAGGCTGCCTGTCTGATTTGTGCCAGGGTGTTTCTTGTCTATTGATGACGACATTGCCGAAAGGCTGAGGACGCGGCTCTTGCAGCAGGCGCCCCAGAATACGACCATTGAAACGCTGGTCCCCGATTGGGCGCCGGAGAAGCCGTTCGAGCGGCCGCCTGTGCCCGCCGCAGTCCTTATTGCGCTTGTGCGCCGGCCCGAAGGGCACACGGTGCTCTATACGGAGCGATCTCCCGACCTGCGTGCCCATTCGGGGCAGGTGGCTTTCCCTGGTGGCAAGATCGACCGCGAGGATGCCAGTATCGCTGCTGCGGCGCTGCGCGAGGCCAATGAAGAGGTTGGCATGCTGGCAGAGGATGCGACGATCCTCGGCTATATGGAGAGCTATTACACCGGCACCAACTACCTCATTACCCCTGTCGTGGCCGAGGTGACGCCGAGTGGCCCCTTCGTGCCCAATCCCGGGGAAGTGCATTCGGTGTTTGAGGTGCCGCTCAGCCGCATTCTCGATGCGGGGAGCTACGGTCGTTTCCGCGTCAAGCGGGCAGGGCAGGAGCATTCGACCTGGCAGATCGACCATGACGGTCACATGATCTGGGGCATTACCGCCAATCTGACGCGCAAATTCCGGGATCTGGCGACCGACGAGGTGGCGGCGTGATCCCTCAGCGCCTGGAAAAGCTCGAATGGCTGGAGCGGACGGCGGTCCAGACTATCTTTGCGGCATTGGGTGGGGATGACGGCAAGACGCGGGCCGTGGGCGGGATCGTTCGGGACAGTCTCATCGGGCGGGTGCGCGACAGTAACGACATCGACATGGCGACGGAGCTGTTGCCGGTCGCTGTGATGCAGAAGGCCAAGGCGGCGGGGATCGCCACTTATCCGACAGGGATTGATCATGGGACGGTGACGCTGCGGCTCGATGAGACCAGTGTCGAGGTGACGACGCTGCGCCAGGATGTCGAGACGGACGGTCGCCATGCGCAGGTGCGATTTGGCACCGACTGGACCATGGATGCGCAGCGGCGCGATTTTACCATCAATGCACTCTATTGCGGGCCGGATGGTGCGCTGTTCGATCCCCTCGGGGGCGCAGGTGACCTGATCAATGGGCGCGTCCGCTTCATCGGCGATGCGGGCCAGCGGATCGCCGAGGATGGGTTGCGGGTTTATCGTTTCTTCCGCTTTTCCGCGAGCCACGGCAATCAGGTTTTCGATCCTGAAGGACTGGCGGCCTGCCGCGATGCCGCCGATGAGCTTGATCACATTTCGCGCGAGCGGGTCGGGGCCGAGATGGTGCGCATGCTGGCGCTGCCCCTCGTGGCACGCACGCTGGCTATAATGGACGGTCTGGGTCTTGTGCGCATGGAGCGCGTTTCGGTTGCAGCCCTTGAGCGCTACGAGGCCCTGGGGGGAATGGGTGTCGAGGCGCGGATGGCCTTGCTCGGCGGAGACGTGGGGCGGCTGCGTTCGGAATGGCGCCTGAGCAATGCCATGGGCAATCGGGTAGAACGGATTACTGCTGCTTCTGACCTGATTGCGCGCGGTGATGTCGCCTGGGCGGCCTATCGGTTTGGCGAGGAGGCCGTCGAGGGCCTGGCCGTTACGGCTGCGCGGGAAGACTGGCAGCGCGATCGACTGATGGAGACCGCGCGCGATCTGGGACGGCTTCCCGTGGCACCGCTCCCGGTCAATGGGCAGGATCTCACTGAGCGCGGGATGAAGCCGGGGCCGGAAATGGGTTCGGCGCTGGCGATGATGGAGCGGGCCTGGGTGGAGAGCGGTTTTCTCGCCAGCCGGGAAGAACTGCTGGCCCAGTTGTTCTAGCAAAACGGCCTCCGTCGGGAGGCCGTCGCATCTAAATCTCAGCCGTCGATCAGCGGGCGTCGGTGGCGTCGACGATACGCTCCTTGATGCGCTCGACCATCTCAGGGCGGATTTCGGTCTCGCCATTGAGATTTCTCATGTTTTCAACGGCCCGGCGGACAACTTCGGCCTCTGAGTCGGCCTCCACGCGCCAAGTGGAGCCAGGGATGAGGGTGCCGGAATCAAAGCGTTTCATCATCATCTCCTTGTCGAAGCACAGTCTGTTAAAACGCGCGAACCAGAATCTGGTTCCATCAGTCGTCCGGAAAAATTCCGATGTCTGACAGTCCCTCAAGCCACGTCCCACCGTCGCGACGGATCACTGTGCGTGGGACAATGCCGGTGGCATTGGCGATGGCGTCTGCGAGAGCCGTAGAATGGGTGACGACCCAGACCTGCGTGCGCTCTGCGGCTCGGGCAATGGCGCCAGCCAGAGCGGGCAGGAGATTAGGATGCAGGCTTGCCTCGGGTTCGTTGAGCGCGATGAAGGGCGGCAGGCGGTAGGCAAAGAGGGCGCCGAGCAGCGCCAGGAACTGCAGCGTCCCATCCGAGAGCTCAGCCGGCCCGAAGGGACGGTGCGGCATATCGGGGAAGATCGTGGAGAAGCTGGCATCTTTCCCGGGTGGGGGGATGTCAAGTCGCGCCCCCGGGAATGCCTGATCGATGGCATGGGTGAGGTCCACAACATCCCCACGTATGTGTTTTAATGTCGCCAGCACCGCGCCAAGATTGCCACCATCGGCATCCAGCATGGGCGCTGTCACGGCAAGGGACGGCTGGCGCAGGGGCGAAGCCGCGTCGGTGCGGAAGCCGTGGTAGAAGCGCCAATTGCCCAAGAGGTGTCGGATGGCATCGAGCTCAGGCAGTGTCCCGCGCAGCGCTGAGAGGGCGGTTTCACTGGCGAGGAGCGGCTGGTCGAGTTGGCGCATACGACCGGTGTCATCCCGATACCAGGCGGCAGGTCCCTTACGGTCGAGAAGGGTAATCGTGCGTCGTCCGGGGAGAAAAAGGCTCTCGGCCTTGATCTGCGGCTCTTCAGAGAACACCGCCTCGTAGCGGCTATCGCCGAATCCGATTTCGACGGCATAGCGCGGCAGGAACGCTGCCTCCTCGTCGCCGGGGAGAATGGTATCGAGTCCAACCTCAAGGAATATGCGGGGTGGTTCGGTGGTCCGTCGTGGTCCAGCCCAGATGGCTGAGGCGAGGCCGCCTTCACGCGCCAGGGCCATGGTCAGGTCACCGGTCGCGGCAGCGCGCACCAGTTCGAGGCCACGATAGAGATTGGTTTTGCCGACGCCATTGCCACCGACCAGTACGGTGAGCTGCTTCAAGGGAAAGCGGATGGAGCGGACCGAGCGATAGCCAGTGATGGAGAGATCGGCGAGGGACATTCCCGAGATGTGCCACAAGGCAGTCTCGGGATCGACCCCCGCCGGTATCACTTCAGGCGGTAGAGCCTTACGGCCACTTCACCGCGGGCGGCATGGAGGAGAGGATCGAGTTCACATTGCCGCCGGTCTTGAGACCGAAGGTAGTGCCACGGTCATAGAGCAGGTTGAATTCGACATAGCGACCACGGCGCACGAGCTGTTCTTCGCGTTCGGCTTCGGTCCAGGTCTTTTCGAAATTGCGGCGAACCAGCTTGGCGTAGATGTCGAGGAAGCTTTCGCCCACGGCCTGCGTGAAGGCGAAGTCAGCGTCCCAGTCACCGGAATTGAAGTGGTCGTAGAAAATGCCGCCGATGCCGCGGGGCTCGTTGCGGTGGGGCAGGAAGAAATACTCGTCGCACCAAGCCTTGAGCTTGTCGTAGTCGACGCCGGGGCGGTTATCGCAGGCAGCCTTCATGGCGGCATGGAAATCGACAGTGTCCGGGTCGGTCTGGGTGCGGCGGTTGTCGAGCACCGGCGTCAGGTCAGCGCCGCCGCCCCACCACTGCTTGCCCGTCACGATCATACGCGTGTTCATGTGCACCGCCGGAACATGGGGGTTCCAGGGGTGGATGATCAGCGAAATGCCGGAGCTCCAGAAAGCGGTGCCGGCTTCGGTGCCGGGCATCTGCTTGGCAAAGTCCTCAGTGAAATGGCCATGGACGGTCGAGATGTGGACGCCGGCCTTTTCAAAGACACGGCCATGCAGCATCGACATCTCGCCACCGCCGCCGGCGGCGCGATCCCAGGGGGTGCGTTCGAAGGTGCCTGGCGCCATATCGGCATTGGGGCCCTGTACTTCGGTCTCAATGGCTTCAAGTTCCGCGCAGATGCGATCGCGCAGGGTGCGGAACCAGGCAGAAGCGGTGGATTTCTTGGTTTCGATATCGGCTGGTAGGGTCATGGTCGGGGACATGGACCTTTGGAACAGTTCTGTAAAGAAGGGCTGGTCGAATTGCGCGGTCAGGTCGCGGTAATGTCAGTGGGGAAGGCTGACAGCTGCCGCATGGCTTCGCCCACTACCATGGAGCCAGCCATGGCCACATTGATCGAGCGCAAACCGGGCGACATCGGGATGCGCAAGCGGAGGTCGGCGACTTCAGCCACGCTGTCGGGCACCCCTGCGCTCTCGCGTCCCAACATGATGATATCGCCCTTCGCGAAGGTGGCTGCGTAAGCCGATTGCGATGACTTTATCGTCATCAGGACCAGCCGTCGCCCTTCACTGCGTCTCCAGTCATCGAAAACGGAGAAGGAGGCATGCTGATGTATGATGGCGTGCTCCACATAATCCAAGCCCCCACGGGCAAGAGCCTGAGGAGTTATTGCGAAGGCGGCTGGATGAATAACGTGTAGCCTCAGTCCCATACAGGCGCAAAGCCGGATGAGAATGCCGGTATTATGCGCAAAATCTGGCTGATAGAGCGCTAGATCGATGGTCATGCGAGCCAAAAAACAAAAAAACGAGACGGGGCGCCAAGCTACAAGAATCTATAGACATGCTATAACTCGCTGTCATCGCCCCCTGCACTGGACAAGTTTCTATGACAGTGCAAAAAGGGCTCCAACTGACGGACCGCTTGAGGGTGGCCTATGGTCGCATGCCTATTGGCCGCGGCTTAGGGGCCACCGGCTCCGTCTGGTGTAGATCGTACGGGGATACGGACCTTGGCCACGCACTCAGAACATTCATCGACAAACCGGCGCGACTTTCTATACGTCGCCACGGGGGCTGTCGGCGCCGTTGGCGCCGCATCCGTGGTTTGGCCGCTGATCAACCAGCTTAATCCGGACGCCTCCACGCTGGCGCTTGCGTCGATCGAATTCGATGTCAGCTCCATTCCAGAGGGCCAGTCGGTGACGATCACCTGGCGTGGCCTTCCCGTGTTTGTGCGCCACCGGACCGCGGCCGAAATCGAAGAAGCGCGCGCCGTGCCGCTTTCCGATCTCAAGGATCCGGAAACCGATGAGCAGCGCACCAAGCCGGGTCACGAGCAGTGGCTGATCATGATCGCCAACTGCACCCATCTGGGTTGTATCCCGGTTGGTGAAGCTGGCGACTTCGATGGCTGGTTCTGCCCGTGCCACGGCTCGCACTACGACTCCGCCGGTCGTATCCGTCGCGGTCCTGCACCATTGAACCTGGTCGTGCCGCCTTATGAATTCGTCAGCGATACGCTGGTCCAGATCGGCTAGTGGGGGCTTTTCCGATGTCTGAACATTCTACCTATACTCCCGGAACTGCCGTCGAGAAGTGGCTTGACGACCGCCTGCCGGTGGTGCGCTTCGCCAAAGAACACCTGATGGACTTCCCGACGCCGAAGAACCTCAACTACTGGTGGACCTTCGGCGCGATCCTGGTCATGTGCCTTGGCGTGCAGATCGTCACCGGCGTGATCCTGGCCATGCACTATACGCCGAATGTCGGCCTGGCCTTTGACTCGGTCGAACACATCCGCCGCGACGTCAATGGCGGCCGTATCATCCAGGCCGTCCACGCCGTGGGCGCTTCGATGTTCTTCGTCGCGCTTTACATCCACATGTTCCGTGGCCTGTTCTACGGTTCCTACAAGGCACCGCGCGAGATCATTTGGATCCTGGGCGTGCTGATCTTCATTCTGACCGTCGCCACCGCTTTCATGGGCTACATCCTGCCCTGGGGCCAGATGTCGTTCTGGGGTGCCACGGTTATCTCGAACATTTTCTCGGCCATTCCGCTGATCGGCGAGAACATCAAGCAGCTGGTGCTGGGTGGCTTCGCTGTCGGCAACCCGACGCTGAACCGCTTCTTCTCGCTGCACTACCTGCTGCCCTTCGTGATCGCTGCCATCGTGGCGCTGCACATCTGGGCCCTGCACGTGCCGGGCAACAACAACCCGATCGGCGTTGAGGTCAAGGACGGTCGCGATACCGTTCCCTTCCATCCGTACTATACGATGAAGGACCTGTTCGCGATGGTGCTGTTCATGATCCCGTTCGCGTGGTTCGTGTTCTTTGCCCCGGACATCCTGGGCCACCCCGACAACTACATCATGGCCAACAGCCAGGTGACGCCTGCCCACATCGTTCCGGAATGGTACCTGCTGCCGTTCTATACGATCCTGCGCGCCATCGACTTCAACATCCTGTTCATCGACTCCAAGCTTGGCGGCGTTATCGCCATGGGCGGTGCACTGGTCATGCTGCTGATCGTGCCGTGGCTGGATACCGGCAAGGTCCGTTCGGGTACCTTCCGCCCGGTGTTCAAGTGGTTCTTCGCCCTCTTCACCATCAACTTCGTGGCGCTGACCTATCTGGGCGCACAGCCGGCAGAAGGCATCTATGTGGTGCTCGCCAAGGTCTGCACCGCCATCTACTTCCTCTACTTCCTCGTGGTGCTTCCGGTGCTGTCGCGGATCGAGGTTACCAAGCCGCTGCCTACCAGCATTTCCGAGAGCGTTCTCGGCAAGGCCAACGCGTGACCGGGGCAATAGACATGTTCAAATCCAAGATCATCATTGCCGCGTTCGCCGCTCTTGCCGGCCTCGCATCGGTACCCGCAATTGCCGCTGAAGCAGGGCCTCGCCCAGAACGTCAGCCGTGGAGCTTCGCCGGTATCTTCGGTACCTATGACACCAACCAGCTTCAGCGTGGTTTCCAGGTATTCCGCGAAGTCTGTGCGAGTTGCCATGGCGCGCATCTGATTTCGTTCCGCAACCTGGCCGAGCCGGGTGGCCCAAGCTTTTCGGAAGAGCAGGTGAAGGCCCTTGCTGCCGAGTATCAGATCGCCGATCCGACCGCTGAAGGTGGCCTGCGTCCGGGTATCCCGGCTGATCGCTGGCCGTCGCCTTTCGCCAACGAGCAGGAAGCACGCGCTGCGATGAACGGTGCGCTGCCGCCGGATCTGTCGGTGATGGCCAAGGCACGTGGTGTCAGCGATCCGTTCCCGACCTGGGTATTCAACTACTTCACGGCTTACCAGGAAGGTGGCGTGGACTATCTGCACGCGCTGCTGACCGGTTATCGCGATGAAGTCCCTGCGACCGCTCCCGAAGGCTTCGAACTGCTGGAAGGGCAGTACTATAACGAGTACTTCCCGGGTCATGCGATCGGCATGGCGCCGCCGCTGGCCGACGGTTCGGTGACCTATACGCCGGGCGAGGATGGGGTCACGGTTCCTGAGACGCTGGAGCAGTATGCGACCGACGTCTCCGCCTTCATGATGTGGATGGCTGAACCGCACCTGGTGAGCCGCAAGCAGACTGGTTTCGTCGTGCTGTTGTTCCTCATCGTCTTTGCAGGCCTGATGTATGGCACCAAGCGCAAGCTCTGGAAGGGCATCGAGCACTAAGCTCGATCCAAAGCGCCGCTGAAAATCTGAGGGGCCCTCCGGGGCCCCTTTCTCTTGGCGGGAATTTGAATGGTGCCGGGGAACGAATCCCTTGCCAAGCAAGCTCAATCCCCGGATATTCGCCTCGTTGGTTTTTGGGAGAATGCGATGTCCGCAGTTCGCCTGGCTGTCACAGTCGTTACTACCGCCATTGCTGCGAGCCGCCATCCCGTGGTGCGCGCGGGCGTGCAGGCTGTCGTCAACAACCCCAAGACCCGCGAGACGGCCATCAACACGACCCGCAATGTCGCCTACAATGCCGGTGTGCTTGCGCGTCACCTGCTTGGCCGCAACAAGTCCTGATTTCCTCCTACCTCAAGGCCAATGATGTCGCTCGACCTGCAGTCGCTTGTCCGCACGATTCCGGACTATCCCAAGCCTGGCATCCTTTTCCGTGACATCACCACGCTGATCGAGCATCCAGAGGGCTTTCGCGAGAGTGTAGAGCGGATTGCCGCGGCGCATCGCGACATGGGTTTTACGCACGTGGCGGGCATTGAGGCGCGCGGTTTCATTTTCGGCGCTGGTGTAGCGATTGCGCTGGGTGTGGGGTTCATCCCGGTTCGCAAGCGCGGCAAGCTGCCGGGCAATACGATCGGGCAGAACTATGCGCTGGAATACGGCGTCGACACGATCGAGATACACGCCGACGTCCTCAATGAAGGCCACAAGGTTCTGATCGTCGATGATCTCATCGCTACCGGGGGAACGGCGATTGCAGCAGTGAGCCTGATCCGCCGCACCGGCGCCGTCTGCGAGAATGCGGCCTTTGTCATCGATCTCCCGGTTCTGGGAGGCGCGGACAAGCTGCGGGCGGAGAATGTTGCTGTGTCAACGCTGATGGCGTTCGACGGGCACTAAGCCAAAATTTGATCAGCAATCCCCGCCAAGGCGGGGATTGCGCCTGGCGGGGGCGCGGCCCTACCAGTTGTTGCGCCCATCCAGCCGCTCGATGGAAACGGCGGACCAGTCGATATCATCGATGGTGTTCAGATTGACCATGAAGCTGCGCGCGGTGGGCACCACGCCCGGCTCTCCCTTGGGCGTACCATCATTGTTGTAGGCGGACGACCAGTCGGGCGAGGTGCCCCAGGTCTGGATGCCGCACTTGCTGCAGAAGTGGTGCTCGTTGAGGCCTTCGGTGGCTGAATAAAACGTGTCGCCTTCGAGCGACTGGAAATCCAGCTCGTGCTCTTCGAAGGCTCCCCACACGGCACCCGCGCGCTGGCAGTAGGTGCAGTTGCAGGTGTGAGCATCGGTTGGAATGCGGGGCAGGGCGATGCGCGTCGCGCCGCAATGGCAGGTGGCGAAGATGGTCATGGGTCTCTCCTCTCGGGGGTACCCAAGACTAGCGATGCTTGCTGACAGTGTGTGTCAGCACAGGCTCTAAGCTGCAGCGACCACCGACTGTTGCACCTGCTTGTCCACTAGACAGAACTGGTTGCCCTCAGGATCGCGCATGACGGTGTAGGTCGGGAGCACGCGGTCGACCGTGGCGCCGGCCTGCTTGAGGCGCTCGACCTCCGAGGGGCGGTCGGCCACCTCAACGTCGAAGTGAACGCGGTTGTTGTCGTAGCGACGACCCTCGACATTCTGGAAGCAGAGGCTCGGCCCCGGTCCGTCGACGAGAACTGTAGGATCCGTGTCCGGCGTAAAGCCCAGCGCTGCGAGGCGGACGATTTCGGCGTCGTCATAGGGACGGACATTGTAGCCATCGAGCAGGCCCGCCCAGAATTTCGCCAAGACGGCGGGTTTATCGCAATCGAAGACGATTTCGTGGATGGCACCCATTTGCCGATCTCCTCTGTCGTTTGCCTCTGGTTAACGAAGAAATACGGCGAGAGTCGGAAAAGGGCCCGGCGTAGTGCCGGGCCCTGCGAGCTACCGTTTTCCGTTCGGCGCAAGTAGCTCCGTCAGCGGCGGCAGAGCAGGCGTGAGCTCCTTCACAACCAGCTTTGCGCCGGATTTTGGAAGGGGCGGCTGCGCCTTGCCGTGGCGCGGTACCTTGTGAGCATGATTGATCGGCAGGGGTCGCTGGAACTGATTTTTGGGCATGAGCTGTCCTTTCCCGCCCGGCAGGTGACTGCGCGGGCTGGCTCGAAGAAATGGGCGCAGCACGAAGCCGCGCGATGAGCGTGGTTTTGGGAGGACGCCAGGGAAACGGGGAGAAGGACGAGGTGGTCAGGCCTTGCGTGCACCGATCTCAAACCCTCCGGACCGCATAGCCGTCACAAGCCGATCACGCGGATGCGGAGCGGGTGTGTGTCGGGCGTCCTGAAGAAGATTTCAGATCATTCGGGTGCGAGACCTCCGTAGCAATACCGGAGGGTAGTCAGCAAAAAGGGCCGGCGTCAACCGCCGGCCCTCAGAAGTGTTTGGCTTCGCAATGTTATCGGGGCTCGATATGGCCCGGACGCGGCGCTTCTTCGACGCTGATCGACGGCTCGTTCCGGGTCTTCCAGAGCGAGTAGAAGATACCGCCCGCGAGGATCGAAATCGTGACGCCCAACGAGAGCAGGGTGTCGATATGGATGCCGAAGGGCACCAGACAGATCTTGATACCGATGAGCACCAGGATGATCGCCAGGGAGATCTGGAGATAGCGGAAGCGGTTCATCATCGCAGCCAGGGCGAAGTAGAGCGCACGAAGGCCGAGGATCGCGAAGATGTTCGACGTGTAAACGATGAACGCGTCCTGCGTGACGGCAAACACCGCCGGCACCGAGTCCACGGCGAAGATGAGGTCGACGATTTCGACCATGATCAACGCGATGGCGAGCGGCGTCAGCCAGGTCACCAGCTTGCCGGTCTTGGGGTCCGGCTGCTTGACGGTGAAGTTGCGACCATGGAGTTCCTTGGTGACGCGGAAGCGCGACGAGAGGAACTTGTAGATCTTGTTGTCTTCGAGGTTTGTCTCTTCCTCTTCCTTGTGGGCAAACATCTTGATGCCGGTGAAGATGAGGAAGGCGCCGAAGATCACCAGGATCCAGCTGAACTGGTGCACGAGGGCTGCGCCGACGCCGATGAGAACGGCACGGAACAGGATCACGCCCAGAATGCCCCAGAACAGCACGCGGTGCTGGTAGAGGCGCGGGATTCCCAGGAAGCTGAATATCGTGGCGATGACGAACATGTTGTCCATCGCCAGTGACTGCTCGATCAGGTAGCCGGTGTAAAACTCCAGACCGGCTTCTGCGCCGCGCTGGAACCATACCCAGGCACCGAATGCGAGTGCGATGAGGACATAGAAGCCGTAGAGCATAAGGCTCTCTTTGGCTTCGATTTCATGCTCGTCGCGATGCAGGATGCCGAGGTCAAAGACCAAAAGGCCAAGAACGATCGCGATGAACGCGACCCAGAAATAGACAGGGGTACCGAGAAAATCGCCCGAAAGGGCGGCAAAAAGCGATTCCATCGCCGGACCTTCTCCATGTGAATAAGTGGAGCAGCTCCGACATCATCGTGGAGAACCCACGACCAGAGGGGCCCGGCGCTGCCCTCGGAAAATGTGTGAAAGCCGGGAAAGTTTCAAGCCCCCATAACGAGGGCTTTACGTCGCAATCGTTTTCTTAGCGCGGATTGCAGAGCATAACGATCGCTTCAGCCGTCTCCAACTGCAGCGCTACGCCATAGGTCGGGTCATTGATCAGTCGGCCTGCCTGAATGGAAGCATTGGCCTTCAGATTGCCGTCGTTGAAACCGACGCCGTCCTGATAGACCGCAAGGTTGCCGCTGCCGGAGGTGGGGTCACCAAGGGTGCGCGAGGCCCAGCCATAGACCTGACCATAGATGGTGAGGATGCCGACGCGATTGGTGGTGGCGTCGCGGCAGCTCCAATTGCCCTGATAGGCCTGCGCGAAGGCAGGGAGGGCGGATACGGCGGTGAGGGCGAGAACAAGGGCGAATCGGCGCATGAGTGGAGAGTGCCGGGCGCCCCCTGTTCTTTCAAGAGCCGCGCTTGATCAGCTTTCCGAGAACGGGGGCCTTGGTGAGCGCAAGCAACAGTTTCAGTTTCAGCGGCATGCGATAATCACGCAGCTTGGAAAAGCCGACGAGATCGGCGCGATAGACCAGTTCGTCGCGCTGATTGACGGCGGTGATCTGATTGAACAGCAGACCCCAGCCCGGGATGGAATTGGACGGGCGCTTGGCCGTGACCTTGAGCGTATAGCTTACGGTATCACCGGGCCGGACCGGCACCTTGAAGTCCATGGAGTTGACGCCCGGCGAGGGGCCCGAAACGCCGGGGGACTTCCCCTCCGATTTAAGGCGCTCTTCCTCGGAGAAGAGGGCGTCGACCATTTTGCGATGCCCAATGCTGACGGTGTGCCAGCCTGAGGCGATGATGCCGCCAAAATGGCTGTGTTTGGCCAGCTCGGGCTCGATATGAAAATATTGCGGGTCGTAGAGACTGGCGAAGCGGATGATTTCCTCTTCCGAGAAGGTATGGCTGCCCAGGGGGAATTCTTCGTCGATGACGATATCCTCGAACCAGCGGGTCATGCTGCGGTCTCCGGCGTGCGGCATTCGATCAGATTGGCGAGCCGCATGCTCATGACAGGCTTGTCCTTCTGATTGCGGATGTCGAAATCGAGAGTGACGATGCCCCACTGCGGATGGCTCTTCGAGCGTCGCAGCTCGGCGATGGTTGCGGTTCCGCCGATGGTGTCGCCAACCATGACCGGCGCCTTCCATTTGAGGTCGGTAAAGCCAAGGCCGCCGCACGAAGCGATCTTGGATAGGAAGTTGTCGACCAGCATGCGCAAGCTGAGGCCACCCGTCTGCCACCCGCTCGAGGCGAGACCGCCGAGCAGGCTTTCCTTGGCCGCCTTTTCATCGAGATGAAAGGGGAAGGGGTCGAACTCGCGCGCGAAACTCGTAATCATCTCCTTGCTGACGCTGGTGGTCCCAAGGTTGATGACCTCGCCAACGGCAAGATCTTCAAAATGACGTCGATTTTCTGTGACTGGGTTGGTCATATACTTTCCCTATACGTCAACGTGCCTGCTGATGTGCCATGCAATGGGGTCTCGGGCAAGCGCTGCTGCAAGCGGAGGCTTTGATGGCGCGCCTAGCGTCGCGTCTATTTACGGTGTCACGGGCGCTGAAAGCGGCCTCAAACATTGACATCGCGGCCGATCCGACCCAATTGGAGCCCAACGATTTCCCGGAGATACCCATGGGCTTCAAGATGGGCATTGTCGGCCTGCCGAATGTCGGCAAGTCGACACTTTTCAATGCGCTTACCCGTACCGCCGCAGCGGCCGCTGCCAATTTCCCGTTCTGCACGATCGAGCCCAATGTGGGCGAAGTGCCTGTGCCCGATCCGCGCCTGCAGAAGCTCGCCGAAATCGGCAAGTCGGTGAATGTGCTGCCGGCCCGTATGAGCTTTGTCGACATTGCCGGTCTGGTCAAAGGCGCGTCCAAGGGTGAGGGCCTGGGCAACCAGTTCCTGGCCAATATCCGCGAATGCGACGCGATCGCTTACGTGCTCCGCTGCTTTGAAGACAGCAACATCATCCACGTCGCCAACAAGGTGGATCCACTGGCAGACGCCGAAGTGGTCGAAACCGAACTGATGCTGGCCGACCTCGAAAGCCTTGAGAAGCGCCGCGCTGGCGTCGAAAAGAAGGCCAAGGGCAATGACAAGGATGCAAAGCTAACGCTTGATCTGATCGATCGCGCGCTGGTCCTGCTGCGCGACGGCAAGTCCGCGCGCTTCGTCAAGCGCGAGGCCGAGGAAGAAAAGGCGTTCCAGGAACTGCAGTTGCTGACGTCCAAGCCCGTTCTCTATGTCTGCAATGTCGATGAAAGCTCTGCGGACAAGGGCAACGAGATGAGCAAGGCCGTCGAGGCCTATGCCGCTGCCAATGGTGCCGGCGTGGTTGTGATCTCGGCAGAGATCGAAAGCCAGCTGGCCCAGCTGCCCGATGAGGAACAGGCGGAGTATCTGGAAACGCTAGGCCTCGAAGAAGCCGGTCTTAACCGGCTGATCCGGGAAGCCTATGACCTTCTTGGCCTGCAGACCTATTTCACGGTAGGCCCCAAGGAAACGCGGGCCTGGACCATTCACAAGGGTGACAAGGCTCCGGCCGCTGCCGGCGTCATTCACACCGACTTCGAGCGTGGCTTCATCCGCGCGCAGACCATCGCCTATGAGGACTATATTGCCCTGGGCGGTGAAGCCGGCGCCAAGGAAGCGGGCAAGGCGCGCGACGAAGGCAAGGAATATGTCGTCAAGGATGGCGACGTCATGCTCTTCAAGTTCAATATCTGACCAGGCTGCCCCACTCGTCCTGCCAAAGCACACGATCCTCCAGCCAGACAAAGAGGCCGTAGAGATCGTGCTGGGCTAGCGCGAGGCTTGCCAG
>JAAZLP010000298.1 GCA_012799265.1 Phyllobacteriaceae bacterium
CTCGTCGATCAGTTCGCCGAATATTTTGTCTATTTCCAGGCGGGCTATCTGGCTGCGCCCTATCTTTTCAAGCTGGCCGACTGGGTGCACGACCATGCCGCACTGGCCCTGAGCGGGCTTGTCGCATGGGGTGTGATCAATGGATTAATGGTGTTTTCGCCCGGTTTCCGGATGGACCCGGTGCATCCGCAGATGGGCTGGGCCGCCCTGCCCGGGCTTCACCTCGTACTGGCGCTGGCAGGATCGGTGGCGGTCTGCGTAGCGGCGGCGCTGCTGACGAAACTTCCCTGGATGAGATGGCTTGGCTGGCTCGGGTCCAAGTCGCTGATCGTCTATGTGTCCTTTGTCCTGCCCATGGGCGTAGTGCGCATCATCCTGCTACGCTTTGGCCTTGATGATCCTAATTTGGTCAGCGTCATCATCATGGTAGTCTCGATCGGCTCGCCCATCGTGCTCTGGTGGCTGACGGAGAAGACCGGGATTGGCCGTTTTCTCTTCGCGCGGCCTTCCTGGGCGCACCTGCCGGGAACCGCCAAATCCAGCAAGGCGATGGCCGTCCCGGCGGAATAAGTCGGGCCTCATGACCGAGAACTGACAGGGCTTCCGGCCACACGTGTCGCCTGTGCATGGCTTGTTTTCAGCCCTGCGGCACCCTGAAGGCTTGCCTTTTGGGCCAAGACTCACCACAAGGGCCGCGAATACCCCTCACAGCATAAGGATCGAGCGATGAAGGCCGCCGTCATCGTGTTTCCGGGACTCAATCGTGACCGCGACATGATCGCGGCCTTGACCAAGATTGGAGGGGTGAAGCCGGATGTTGTCTGGCACCAGGACGCCGACATTCCCGACGTCGATCTGATCGTTATCCCGGGCGGCTTCTCCTACGGTGACTATCTCCGTTGCGGCGCTATCGCTGCCCGCTCGCCGATCATGGACAAGGTCCGTGAACGCGCTGCCAAGGGCGTAAAGGTTCTCGGCGTCTGCAATGGCTTCCAGATCCTGATCGAAGCCGGCTTGCTGCCCGGCGCGCTGATGCGCAATACCTCGCTCAAGTTTGTCTGCCGCGAGGTCAAGCTCGAGGTCGCCAATAACGAAACCGATTTCACCCGTGGCTATGCCAAGGGCCAGATCATCCGCTGCCCGGTCGCCCATCACGACGGCAATTACTTTGCCGATGCTGAAACCCTGGCAAAGATCGAAGGCGAAGGTCGCGTCGCCTTCCGCTATGCTGAAGGCACCAATCCGAACGGGTCGATCAACGACATTGCCGGCATCTTCAACGAGCAGAAGAACGTGCTCGGCCTGATGCCGCACCCTGAAAACCTGATTGAGGCCGCTCATGGCGGCAGCGACGGACGGGCACTCTTCGCCTCTGTCCTCAAGCAAGTCGCCTGATCCCTCCCCGGCCCCATTTCATTTCCGGTTGTCTTCGATGTCCCTCCGCAACGACCCCGCCATCACTCCTGATCTCGTCGCCAGCCACGGGCTGAAGCCTGACGAATATCAGAAGATCCTCGATCTCATCGGTCGCGAGCCGACCTATACCGAGCTCGGTATTTTCTCGGCCATGTGGAACGAGCACTGCTCGTACAAGAGCTCGAAGAAGTGGCTGCGCACGCTGCCGACTTCCGGTCCGCGCGTCATCCAGGGTCCGGGCGAAAACGCCGGCGTGGTCGATATCGGCGATGGCCAGGCCGTGGTTTTCAAGATGGAATCGCACAACCATCCGAGCTTCATCGAGCCCTATCAGGGCGCAGCAACGGGCGTTGGCGGCATTCTGCGCGACGTCTTCACCATGGGGGCCCGCCCGGTTGCGGCCATGAACGCGCTGCGCTTCGGCGCGCCGGAGCATGAAAAGACCCGCCATCTCGTCAATGGCGTGGTGGCTGGCGTTGGCGGCTACGGCAACTCCTTCGGCGTGCCGACCGTAGGCGGCGAAGTCGAATTCGACGCCCGCTACAACGGCAACAACCTGGTCAACGCCTTTGCGGCAGGCCTGGCTGACACCGACAAGATTTTCTACTCTAAGGCTGAAGGCGTTGGTCTGCCCGTGGTTTACCTCGGTGCCAAGACCGGGCGCGACGGCGTTGGTGGCGCGACCATGGCGTCTGCCGAATTCGGCGACGACATTGAGGAAAAGCGCCCCACCGTTCAGGTTGGCGACCCGTTCACCGAAAAGCGCCTTCTGGAAGCCTGCCTGGAGTTGATGGCAACC
>JAAZLP010000504.1 GCA_012799265.1 Phyllobacteriaceae bacterium
ACCTTCGATGTTAACGAGCACATCGACGCGACCCACATCGTCGCCGTCATGGAAAAGCATCCGGAACTCTTCTCCGATCTTCCGGAGATCCCAGAGGAAGCGGCCATCACAGAGGGCTACAGCTTTCAGCCGGAGTAAGGAGTGAAAGAGGGATCCGCTGCAGTGCTTGAGCAGTGGATCCCTTTGGAACGGATGGCCCCAGTTGCAGAACATCCTTCAATAAAACCGTCTCGTCTGCGGTTCAGCATCAGGAGCTTTATGTTATGGATTTGGGAATTAGCGGAAAAACTGCCATCGTTTGCGGCGGCTCCAAGGGACTGGGTCGCGGCTCGGCCGAAAAATTGGCCGAGGCAGGGGTCAACATCATCCTGAATGCCCGACGCGAAGAGCCGCTTCGCGTAGCCGCAGATGAGATCGCCAAGCGCTTCGGCGTCGAGGTGACGCCGGTCGCTGGAGATGTCACCACTGCCGAGGGGCGCGCCAAGCTGCTGGAGGCAGCCCCCTCACCGGACATCCTGGTCACCAACGCCGGGGGACCGCCGCCGGGGATGTGGTATGAGTGGGGCGAAGAGGACTGGCAGAACGCGCTCCGGGCCAACATGCTCTCGCCGATCTACCTCATCACCGCGGTTCTGCCGGGCATGATCGAGCGGCGCTGGGGGCGCATCGTCAACATCACCTCCGGCTCGGTGAAGGCGCCGATCCCGGCGCTGGGGCTCTCGGGCGCCGCGCGCAGCGGCCTGACCGGCTTTGTCGCCGGCACCGCTCGCCAGGTTGCCAAGCACGGCGTCACCATCAACAACCTGCTTCCTGGCCAGCACGAAACGGCCCGGATCGAGTCGTTGATGAACAACACCGCCAAGGCCAAGGGCATCACCGTTGAGGAGGCCCGCGCGCAGGCCTATGCGGCGAACCCTGCCGGGCGCTTCGGCACCACGGAAGAATTTGGCGCCACCTGCGCCTTCCTCTGCAGCGCCTATGCCGGCTACATCGTCGGCCAGAACTGGCTGCTCGATGGCGGTGCCTTCAACTCGACGCTGGGGTGAGCCAGGAAGGCCTCGATCAGCTGCCAGAAGGCGGCCGCGAGACTGGCGAACCACAGGCAGCAGCTCGAGACGGGGACAGGGGCAACACGGCCTTTGTCGCTCCACCGCCTTCGCCTAAGCTGCAGCGCCAGAACCGTCGCGAGAAAAAACAACCGGAAACGGGATTGTATCATGTCTGGATCTGCCCGCGGGACGGACCCCGCGCTTCTTTCCGCCACCGAAATGCTCGAGCTCTTCCGCCGGAAGGAACTCTCCCCGGTTGAGGCGACGCAGGCCGCGCTCGGTGCCATCGAGCGTCACGACCGCACCTTGAACGCCTTCTGCCTGGTGGACCAGGAGGGCGCCCTGGCGGCGGCTCGGGAAAGCGAGGCCCGCTGGCAGAAGGGAGAGCCCAAGGGACGTCTCGACGGCGTGCCGACCACGGTGAAGGACGTGGTGGTGGCCAAGGGCTGGCCAACTCGGCGGGGCTCGCGCACAACCGATGAAACGCCCTCCCGGGAAGACGCGCCCTCGGTGGCGGCGCTGCGCCGCCACGGCGCGGTGCTGATCGGCAAGACCACGACTCCGGAATTCAGCTGGAAGGGGGTGACCGACAACCCGCTTACCGGAACGACACGCAATCCCTGGAACCCCGAGACGACCCCCGGCGGCTCCAGCGGCGGCGCCTCGGC
>JAAZLP010000299.1 GCA_012799265.1 Phyllobacteriaceae bacterium
GTTGACTGCCCCGAACGCTTGCCCGGATCGGCGCCGGCCACGTTGAAATAGCGCAGGACGCCGAATGTCATCGGATGGGCGGCGGCGACGTCAGCCAGCATCCATTCGGTCATCAGCTTGGACTTGCCATAGGGCGACATCGGATTGAGCGCGGTCTCTTCCACCACGGGCGCCAGACCCGTCATGCCGTAAACCGCCGCCGTGGAGGAGAAGATGAAGTGCTTCACCCCACCCTTCACCGCTGCCTCGATGAGGTTGCGCGATGTGGAGGTATTGTTGGCGTAGTATTTGAGCGGGTTTGTGACCGATTCCGGCACGACGATGGAGCCGGCAAAGTGCACGATTTCCGTGATTCCGTGCTTTTCGATCAGCTTCACAACCCGATCGATATCGCCCGCATTGCCAAGTTCGAACTTGGCCCGCCCGTCGATGGCCCAGTCAAAACCGGTGACCAGGTTGTCCAGCACAACCACATCTTCACCATTATCGGCGAGATTGAGCACCATGTGGCTGCCGATATAGCCGGCGCCGCCGGTTACCAAAACGGTCATGCTTTTGACTCCAATCGGAAAATGCTATCTGGGGCGCAACGATATGCGCTTGGGGTAAATTTAGTTTTCCGAGTGTCCGCCGTCCACCAGGGAGAATTTTAGTGTCGCAACGTGTCCGTACTGCCGTTTTTCCGGTCGCCGGCCTTGGAACCCGCTTTCTTCCTGCCACCAAGGCAATGCCCAAGGAAATGCTGACGGTGGTCGATCGTCCGCTCATCCAATATGCGGTGGACGAGGCACGTGAAGCCGGCATCGAACACTTCGTTTTCGTCACAGGCCGCAACAAAGGTGTCATCGAGGATCATTTCGACCGCCAGTTCGAGCTCGAGGCGACACTCGAATCGCGCAACAAGACGGAAGCTCTTGAAGAGCTGCGCAAGGACTTGCCGTCCGCTGGCCGGACCAGCTTTACCCGCCAGCAGGAGCCGCTGGGCCTGGGGCACGCCGTCTGGTGCGCCCGCGATATCGTCGGAAACCAGCCTTTCGCCCTGCTCCTGCCGGATATGATCTTCCGCGCCAAGCCCGGCGTGCTGCGCCAGATGATGGACGCCTACGAAGAAACCGGCGGCAATGTCATCGGCGTCGAGGAATGCGACTGGAACGACGTGTCCTCCTATGGCGTCGTTGTGCGCGGCGAAGGGGAAGATCGCAGCTTCCGCATCAATGGCATGGTCGAAAAACCCAAGCGCGACGAAGCGCCGTCCAATCTCTTCATTTCCGGTCGCTATATCCTGCAGCCCGAGATTTTCTCGCTGCTGGCCGAGCAGACCAAAGGCGCGGGCGGCGAAATTCAGCTTACTGACGCCATGCAAACCCTGATGGGTCAGCAGCGCTTCACCGGCGTCAAATACCAGGGCAAGGTTTTCGACTGCGGCTCAAAGCTGGGCTTTCTGACCGCCAATGTCGTGTTTGCGCTCGACCGCGAAGATATCCGTCAGGGCTTTGTTCAGGAACTGCGCAAGCTCGATCTCGACGATGCGATCTAGCGTCGGAGCGTGACGCCAAGGCTCACGCGATGCGTATCGGTGACGCCGCTATTGCTGTTGTCGCGATGGTCAAAGGCATAATCTGCCGAAAGCGCGGTATTGGCGTTGAGCACGTAATCGGCGCCCGTGCCAAATCCATTGCGGTACTCGGTTTCGCCCGTGCCTTCCAACGAGGACTTTGACCAGTCGGCCGAACCGCGCAGGCGCAGCCAGGAATTGACCCTGTAGCCGACGCCGACGCTGGCGGTGTGTTCCACCTTGGCCGTGCCCGGCGTGTCAGATCCCGTGGGCACGATATTGGTGGCAAGCTTCGCCGTCACGTCGACGGTCTTGTTTGGCCTATAGGTGACGCTGGCGTCATAGAGCTGGGTCGTGATGTCGGTGAGACCTGCGGCGTCGAAGTCGTGATGCCCAACGCCAATCGACGCCGTCGCCGTAATCCTCTCGTCCCACGTCCCCGTCACACCGCCCCGCAGCGTGCGGCCCGTCGCGTCCGTCTTTACCCCTAGGATGGGCGAGGCGACGTCGAATATGTCGCGGCTCATTCCGGCTTCGCCGAATACTTCGAAAATGGGCGTTACCTGATAGCCAAGCCGGAGCGTGGCACCCGCCTCCCAGACATTCCGGCTGGTATTGGGTGTGATCCCCGTATCAAGTCGATTGGTGTCGCCGTAAAGCGTGCGGGCAACATCGCCATCGACGCGCATATTGAACCGACCGAACGACTGCTCAACGCCTATCCCTGCAGAACCGGTGACGCTGATTGGTGTCTCGATGATGTTGGGATCAGGGCCCGGCGCGGACAGCAGCTCGCGATTGACCGCAAGGGCGCCCTCGCCGTGGAGCCGCGTATTGGGACCAAGCAAGGTACTGGTTTCGACTCCCAGGCGGAGCGAGGGGACTTCGATTGGCCCTTCCCCACGCCAGGATTTTGAAATCTCAGCAGCGCCGTTGGCGCTAAAATCCGTGCGCACGCCTTCATGGACAGCAGAAAATTGGGGGTTAAGCGTCGTAGCAAAGCTGCCGCCATTGCTTGACGAGCTTGTATAGGTGCCCTTGAGCCCCAGGGACCAATCGATCCGAAACGGGGGATGATACGGCTCTGTCGGCGCGTAAACGTCCGATCCTGGCGCGGCGGGATAGAGACCCGGCTCCAGCCGCTCTTCATCCAGCTTGCTGACCTCGGGGCTTAACGGATCGGCCATCGCAATTGCGGCGGGGGCTGCGCTGAAGGTCAGCGCAATCAGCCATTTTTTATATCGCCGTGCCACGCGCGCCTCATCACATAGCCGGCGAGAATCAGCGCTCGCCGGAACAGCCCTCTGGCTCAGGCGCCGATCCTTCCAGCTTATGGTTAATGAAGCCTTTCGGGTTGGGCTAAACCGCCTCGACCCGCAAGACGGCGCCGTCTGCCCCGACGATTCGGATCCGCTGCCCAATGGGCAGGTCAGGCCCGGTGATGCGCCAGATCGTGTCACCCAGAGCCAGCCGCCCATAGCCGTCAACGATCGGGCGATCGAGCACGGCCTCATGGCCTATATAGCGATCCGTGCGGCGGTTAAGCTCCGGCTCCGTGCTGTTGGCCCGGCGTCGGCGCGAAATGCTGGTCCAGACCAGGATGGAGGCCAGCGACAACACCCCGAAGATCAGCCATTGCCATGGCCAGGGCAGCGGCTGGGCAAGGGTGATAAGCCCGGTCAGCACAGCTGCAATACCCAGCCAGACGAGGAAGAAGCCGGAAACCACAAGCTCCAGCCCGAGTATCACCAAGCCGGCGATGATCCAGCTCCACGGCCCGCTGTCGGCAAGGTAATTGATGATGTCCATCGCCTAAGCCTCAGTTCTGCTCGGTCGGCCCAACATTGGGCGGGCGGCTAGCCGGCCGTGCAGATGTCGGCGTTGATGGCGCAGCACCGCCGAATGTTTCGCGGGCAATCTCGGCAATGCCGCCGATGGCGCCGATGACGCTCGAAGCCTCCACCGGCAGCATCATCAGCTTCTGGTTGGGCGAGGTCGCGATGCCCTCGAGCGCCTTGATGTAATTATTGGCCACGAAATAGTTGATGGCCTGAACGCTGCCGGACGAGATGGCATCCGAAACGAGCTGCGTCGCCTTGGCTTCGGCTTCCGCCGCGCGTTCGCGAGCCTCGGCGTCGCGGAAAGCGGCTTCCTTGCGGCCCTCGGCCTCCAGAACCTGCGCCTGCTTTTCGCCCTCGGCCTTGAGAATGGCGGCCTGACGACGACCCTCGGCTTCCAGAATGGTCGCCCGCTTTTCGCGCTCCGCCTTCATCTGCCGGCCCATGGATTCAACCAGGTCCTTGGGCGGATCAATATCCTTGATCTCGATGCGCGTGATCTTGACGCCCCAGGGCGCCACCGCCGTATCGACAACGCGCAACACGCGGTCATTGATTTCGTCGCGATGGCTCAACAGCTCGTCGAGATCCATCGACCCCATGACCGAGCGGATATTGGTCATGGTGAGATTGAGGATGGCGTTTTCGAGATTGGCGACTTCATAGGCCGCCGAGGGTGCGTCGAGGATCTGGTAGAAGGTGACACCATTGGCGGTCACCGTGGCGTTGTCGCGGGTGATGACCTCCTGGTGCGGAACGTCGAGCACCTGCTCCATGACATTGATGCGCTTGCCGATCACGTCGATGAAGGGAACGATGAGATTGAGGCCGGGCTTCAGCGTGCGGGTATATTTGCCGAACCGCTCGATGGTGAAATTATAGCCCTGCGGCACAGTCTTGGCGCCGGCAAACAGCACCAGCACGAACAAGATGCCCAGTGCAATCAGGACGGTGCTCAGCCCGTCCATTCCAAACCCACCAAGAAAATCCATTCGCCACTCCCTTACGCTCAGATCATAGTTTAGCTTCTGTCAGCGTAAGGGATACTCGTATTTCGAGGCGACGAAAACCTTCCGATTACTTTGCCGGCGCACACCGACCCGTGGAGCGGAGCGCTGCAACGGCGCGGGGATCGCATCCTGTCCAGAGGAACTGCAGCCAGTCTTCCTGATTGCCGTAGAAGACGTTGCGATCAACTTCCCCACGCACGCCCGGCACGACGCCGGTCTGGGTATACTGCCAGAAGGTCCAGGGACGATTCTTGTAGCGCTCATGCGGCTCGGCAGCGGTCGAACGCAGCCAGAACGTATTGGGCAGATAGACATCTTCCAGAATATCGCGGTGGAAGTTCATGTCCGTATAGATGATCGGCAGCTTGCCGGTGTGACGCTCCATGGCGGTCAGCATCACATTGATCTTTTCCAGCGCATCGGCCTTGTTCGGCTTCACCTTGCAGCTTGAGTGATTGTTCCATTCGAGATCAAGCACGGGCGGCAGTGCGCTCGGATCAGCCGGCACATTACGCACGAACCACGCCGCCTGTTCTGCCGCCGTCGAGCACCATGTCATGAAGTGATAGGCCCCGCGTGGCATGCCGGCATCACGGGCGCGATCCCAGTTCACCCGGAAATTGGGGTCGAGATAGTCCTTGCCCTCGGTCGCCTTCATGAAGACGAAGTGGATGCCTGCAGCTCGAGCCTTCGGGAAATCAACATTTTCCTGGTAGCGCGCCACGTCGATGCCCTGAATGGGCATGCTCCGCGCGCGATCCACCTTCGAATGGGGCCGATTGTCACCGGGTATGGCATTGTAGAGACCGCCCACGCTGCCACAGGCCGCAAGGGCAAGGGTCATGAGGCCGACCATCGCGGTTCGGACGAGGCGCTTATAGGGACGAGACGGTGAAACGGTCATGAAACCAGACATGGTTACGCAAAACTAATCTGGCCTTTGATTCAACATGCGCAGGTTAATGGAGCTTTAGGGTAACTATTGTGGCACTTCATATGGTTAACGCGTCCTGATCTGTTCGCGCTCCGTTCTTATTAAGCCCATCCTCCTCTGGTAACTTCCGTACGGGGATTGAGGGCAGCGCCATGGTGGGGCGGGTTACTACGGTATCGTTCCAGGGTATCGAAGCCGTCCCGGTGGATGTGCAGGCACATATCACACCGGGCTTTCCGACCTTTATTGTGGTCGGCCTGCCCGACAAGGCGGTGCGGGAAGCCAGCGAACGCGTTCGCGCCGCCTTGAGCGCCTCTGGCCTCGGCCTGCCACCCAAACGCATCATCATCAATCTTGCGCCCGCAGACCTCCCCAAGGAGGGAAGCCATTGCGACCTGCCGATCGCGCTGGCGCTGATGGCAACGCTTGGCGCCATTCCCAGGGACGCGCTGGATGGCTACATTGTTGTCGGGGAACTTGGTCTCGATGGTCGTCTCTCCCATGTCGGTGGCGTCCTCCCGGCGGCCATAGCCGCGCAGAGCCGTGATAATGGGCATCATTTGCCCCAAGGAATCCGGTGGCGAGGCGGCTTGAGCCAGCGACGGTATCGACATCATTGCCGGCGATAGCCTGCTGGCGCTGGTCAATCATCTCACCGGCCATCAATTGCAGGCGCGACCCGTGCCGGGCCGCCGGACTATTTCTCCCGGCGATCTGCCCGATCTGGCCGACGTCCGAGGGCAGGCAGTAGCCCGTCGCGCATTGGAAGTTGCTGCCGCCGGGGGGCATAATCTTCTGATGGTTGGCCCGCCAGGCTCGGGAAAATCGATGTTGGCTGCGCGTTTACCCTCTATTCTGCCGCTCACGCCCGCGAGCTCCTCGACATTTCCATGATCCAGTCCATTGCCGGTGAACTGGCGGGCGGCATGTTGTCGGACCGGCGTCCCTTCCGCGCGCCCCATCATTCCGCCTCCATGGCCGCGCTTGTCGGTGGCGGACTGCGGGTGCGCCCCGGCGAGGTCAGCCTTGCCCACAATGGCGTCCTTTTCCTCGATGAACTCCCAGAATTTACCCCGAGCGTTCTCGATAGCCTGCGTCAGCCCCTGGAAAGCGGTGAAATCGTGATCGCACGGGCCAATGCGCGCATTTCCTACCCCAGCCGCGTTCAGCTGATAGCGGCCATGAACCCCTGCAAATGCGGCATGGCGGGCACGTCCGGCCATACCTGTCGCCGCGGCGCCGCCTGTGCCAGCGAATATCAATCGAGAATTTCCGGCCCGTTTCTGGATCGAATCGATATTCGTGTTGATGTGCCGGCCGTATCGGCGGCCGACATGATCGCCGCGCAGACGCGCGCCGAACCCTCAGCTACAGTCGCTAAGAGGGTCGCGGCAGCGCGTGAGCGTCAGATCGCGCGCTATGCGGACGCCGGCAGTCCTGAAACAACCACCAATGCTGCCGCGCCATCCTCTTTGATTGAAAAACTCGTGGAGCCGGATCGCGAAAACCAGAGCCTGCTGCTCCAGGCGGCTGATCGCTTCAATCTTTCGGCCCGCGCCTATCATCGCGTCCTCAAGGTCGCGCGGACGCTCGCTGATCTGGCGGGTTCGGACAGGGTTTTGCGGCCGCATGTGGCCGAGGCGCTCAGTTACCGGCTCAATTTCGGTGGCGGTTGACTTTGCGGCTCAGCGCTCGTTAACGCGCGCGCTTTACCCTATGCCCAAAAATCGGGAGGGGTTGGATTGCTTCGTGGACAGCTGACGCAGTGGAATGACGATCGTGGCTTTGGTTTCATCGCTGGGGATGACGGCCAACGCTACTTCGTCCACATTTCAGAAATCAGCCGTATCAATACCCGACCGCGTGAGGGCGATGAGGTCACGTTCAGGGCTGGGAAGGGTAGAGACGGTCGCCCTCAGGCTCAGTCGGTACATATAGCTGGTGCCAATCCGCGTGCGACGCGAGAAATACTGCAGCGGGGCGCCGCACCGAAATCGACCGGGCTCGATTGGCGGCTCCCGGTAGCGCTGGGGCTTGCCGCTTTGCTGGCAGCAGGTTTTCTTCTGGGCGGCATTTCCTGGGAGTTACCAGCCATATATGCGGTAATGGGGCTCGTTTCGCTCTTGAACTACCGGCTCGACAAGCATTTTGCCGAAACCGGCCAATGGCGGACCAGCGA